>JAISTU010000125.1 GCA_031272415.1 Bacteroidales bacterium
GAATTTGAAGGTCAGAAGTTGGTAAGAAAAATGAGCGTAAAATAGAAAGAAAAGATAAATGTGTTGTATAAGAGGGAGCAGCGATGTTCCCTCTTTTTTTTAGAGTGTAGAGTATTAAATCCTGCTAATCATAAATCTTATGAAAATTGAGGTTCAGACGGGAAAAATTTCATTTTTTAGAACATTTTTATCCCAAAATGCAAAAAAATCTATACTCTACACTCTCCACTCTGCAAAAAAAAGGTTTTTTAATTTTTAATTGACAAAAAGGTGTATCTTTGTATTTTAGATACATTTTTGATAACAGATACATTTATTATATATTGAAAAGATGGGAAGAGCATTTGAATACAGGAAAGCACGTAAATTAAAGCGTTGGGGCAATATGTCGCGGGTATTTACGCGATTAGGGAAGGAGATTACGATGGCAGCCAAAGCAGGAGGCGGAGACCCGGCTACTAATTCAAAATTAAGGTTGCTCATACAAACGGCGAGGTCAGAAAATATGCCCAAAGAGAACATAGAAAGGGCTATCAAAAGAGCGTCCGAAAAAGATATGTCCGACTACAAAGAGATTGTGTATGAAGGATATGCACCTTACGGAATTGCACTTGTGATTGAGACTGCTACCGACAATCACCAGCGAACGGTAGCCAATATTCGGTCTTATTTCAATAAATGTGGAGGCTCTTTAGGGACGCAAGGAATGTTGGATTTTCTTTTTGAACGAAAATGCAGTTTTAGGATTGTGCCAAAAGAAAACACCAACTTGGAAGACCTTGAATTAGAACTCATTGACTATGGTGTTGACGAAGTTTTTGAGGACGAAGATGCTATAATGATTTTTGCTGATTTTCAAAATTTTGGAGCAATACAAAAATATTTAGAAGATGCGTCTTTTGAAATTCAAAGTTTTCAATTTGAGCGTATTCCAAACGAAACCAAAGAAGTAAGTGAGCAACAGCGGGAAGAGATTGACAAATTGATTGATAAATTGGAAGACGACGAAGATGTTACGCATGTTTTCCACAATATGAAGTAGATTTTTTGCTTCTAATGGCTTGATTATGAGAAAAATACGGATTACAAAACAATTTAGTTTTGAGATGGCACATGTATTGCATGGACACGATGGTTTGTGTTCCAATGTGCATGGGCATTCATATCAATTGTATGTTTGTCTGCGGGGCGAGCCTTTGGAGGATAAAAATAGTCCTAAATGCGGTATGGTGATGGATTTTTCTGATTTAAAACAGATTGTTAATCAGCATATTATAAATATTTTTGACCATGCTTTGGTTTTGTCTCATCTGACGGATAGCCAAACGGTTGAAATTTTACAAAAATCGTTCCCAAAAGTTGTCATTTTGGATTATCAGCCTACAAGCGAGATGATGTTGTATGATTTTGCGCAAAGGATAGGTGCGCAATTGCCTCAAAATGTGGAACTTTACAGTCTGCAATTGTGCGAAACAAATACTTCTACCGCTCAGTGGTTTGCAGAGGATAATATTGTTGAATAAATTTTATACAACTAATTGATAATCAATTGTTTATGAAAATATTAGTGGTTTTATCAAGAGTGCCTTATCCATTGGAAAAAGGGGATAAATTGAGAGCCTTTCATCAATTAAGAATGTTGTCAAAAAAACATGAAATATACTTATTCGCCTTAAATACAGGACATTTACAGTCTCATGCGAAAGAAGTTTTATCTGCTTTTTGCAAAGAAATTCGTATTTTTCATTTATCGTGGTTATCTGTTTTTTTCAACAGTATCTCTTTCTTTTTGAGGGGATTACCACTTCAATGCGGCTATTTTTACAATGCTCGTGCCAAAAAGGAACTCTCTCAATGGTTGCAACAAATGCAAGTCGACCATATTTATGCTCAATTGATACGTACAGCAGAATATGTAAAAGATTATAAAATAAGTAAAACACTTGATTATCAAGATGTTATGTCAAAAGGTGTCAATCGTTTAGCCCAAAGAGCCACTTTTTTGAAAAAGATATTTTTAAAGATGGAACACAAGCGGGTGCAGCGATATGAGCATGATATATTTCCTTTTTTTGATAACAAAACGATTATCACGCATATAGATCGCGATTTGTTGCCACATCCGCAGTCTCACAAAATTGTAGTTGTTCCCAATGGTGTTGATACAGAGCGATTTATGCCCTCAAATCATCAGCGGGAATATGATTTGATTTTTACAGGAAACATGTCTTATCAGCCCAACATTGTGGCTTGCGAATATATAGTTAATGAGATTTTGCCCCCATTAAAAAGTCGTTTTAAAAATATAAAAATTGCTCTTTGTGGCGCCAATCCGTCAAAGCGTGTTCTTTCATTACGCTCTGATAATGTGTATGTTACCGGTTGGGTGGAGGATATACGGGAATATTATGCCCGTTCTGCGATTTTTATTGCTCCCATGCAGTTAGGAACGGGTTTGCAAAATAAATTATTGGAGGCGATGGCGATGCGATTGCCTTGTATCACTTCGCCACTTGCAGGAACTCCTATCGGGGCAACTCCAAATGAAGAAATTATTATCTGTAACAGCATTTTAGGCTATATAGATGCTATCGAAATGCTAATGACCAATGAGGAGGTCTATAAAAAAATAGCATACGCCGGCTATCTTTTTGTACATCAACATTATAACTGGGAAAATACAACACAAATACTAGAAAAGTTGATAGTGGAAAGTTGAGAGTTGAGAGGTTTTTTGCGAAAATGCAAAAAAAAATCTACACTCTACACTCTGAAAAAAAAAAGGTTTTTTAATTTTTAATTGACAAAAAGGTGTATTTTTGTATTTTATTTAATAAACCATTTAATATTTATAAACTTATGATTTTCAATATAAATGAAGAAGTTGTAGTCTGTAAGGGCTATCAAAAACAGTTTGAAAATTTGCTCAATTTAGTGTCCGGCAAAGCATTGACGCAAGAATTGGGTGAAAAAATTAAAACATTGGCACTCCAGTGGGCAAAAGAGATTAAAATTGAGGATTTTATGCAATTTTATGACGACCGTTATGGCAGAAATTATCTTGGAAAAGATGAAAAAAGTGCTTGGGAAGCCATTCTAATGACTTGGAAGAGAGGCATTTGCTCTACCATTCACGGACATCCGCAATATGCAGGATATACACACGTGTCGGGAGAAATCCTTTTGGAAGTGTTTGAGGAAAAAGACGGTGGCATAAAAAAAGTGCTGGAGCATGTTATGCAGCCGGGAGAAAGTTTTTTTGCTGTGAGCGACAAAAATGATTTTAAAAATCACATTCACCGCCTCACGGGACTAACAGATGCCCGCACTTTGCATATCTATTCGGACGATGCCCGAAAAGGACACAATTTTAGTGATTATAAAGTTATAGTGTAAATTCCCGATTTAAGTACGTGAGTATCAGTCTATTAGTTGTATTAAGCATAGCCCTTTTAGCAGGTATTTTGCTCATTCGGTTCAATTCGGTTTCCAATCCGGCAACAGACTATAAAAAAATGTTGTCTGTTACAAAATTTGATAACGAAGAAATTATTACAAAAGAAGTCCTTAAAAACCGCATGGAAAAAGTCCGTCTATGGGATTATTGGTCTGATTTTGAACAGTTTATAAAGCAGGAAACCATTATCAAAACAGAGCCTACAGATGATAATATGTCGCCATTTTGCTCTCGTTTGGGCGGACATCCGTGTATAAATGCGAACATTTTGCCCAATGAAAACCTTATTTTTATTGCACAAATCAATTGTGAGGAAGTTCATAATGTGCAGTCAATGAGTGAATTACCTAAAAATGGGATGCTTTATTTTTTTGCAGATGCACAAAAAATTGAAAGTGGCAACAATTTTGTAGTAGTTATTTATTCTCTTGATTATCAATCTTTTACAATTGATACAAATGTAGCAACTTTGCCTGATGTATCGCTTTGTAGGTTAGATTTTTCGGCTTCGGTGAGTTTGCCTCCTTGTGAAGACCCACGAATTACAAATATCATAAAAGACTATCAATCAGCAGGTTACTTCAAAGCCGTCAATACCTATAATTGCCATAAAATAGAGGGTTATCCGGATACCATTTCGCAAAATGTACTCCTTGATGAGCAAATTTTACTGCTACAATTAGATACAGACGAGCAAATAAACCTTCTATGGGGGGAAATGGGCAGACTTTTTGTTACCATTGATAGGCAAAAACTCAAAAATGCAGATTTTTCTACCATTTTCTCGTGCATTCAATCTTATTGTGAATCAAGCGAATAGATTTTTATTGTTCAGTGTTTTGGGGTTGTGTTTTTCCAAATTTATAAGCAGACAAAAATTGCGATAATTTTTTCCAATAAAAAATCAAAGCCGTAAATAAACCAATAGTAATGCTTGAGTCGGCGATATTAAAAATGGCAGGGAAAAAGTTCATTTCCGTACCTCCCCAATACGGAATCCATGACGGAAAATGAATGGTGAATAAATCAAACTGCAACATATCGACCACTTTTCCTTGCATACATGCCGCATAACCGCCCGCATCGGGGAAAAGTGTTGCTATTTCGCCAAACCCAAAAGGAACGCTTTGTGAAAATATTTTGCCGTAAAAAATGCAGTCAATAATGTTGCCAACCGCCCCCGCAAACACCAATGCCGTGCAAATCAGCAAGCCCCATGATACATTTTTGCGTATCATTTGCACTATCGCCCAAACGATGACCGAAGATGCCGCAAGCCGTAAAAGGGTCAGTATCAATTTACTCCAATAACCGCCAAAAAATACCATTCCAAATGCCATGCCTTCATTTTCCACAAAATTAAGTCGAAACCAGTCCCCTAACACATTAACTTGTTCATAAAGGTAAAAATGCGTTTTTACCCAAATTTTGAATGCTTGGTCTGCTATCAAAATGGTTGCAATTAAGGCAACAATGATAATAGTTTTGCGTTTCACGGTTTTATTTTTTCTTTTTTTCGTTAATTTTTGCCTCGTATGACAAAGTGGCATGAGGGACGCTCCGCAATCTTTCTTTTGAAATCAACTCTCCTGTTTCTCTGCAAACGCCGTATGTTTTATTTTCAATTCGTATCAAAGCGGCTTCTAAATTTTTGATATATTTTTCCAGTCGCCCTGCAATTTGCGAGTTTTCTTCTTTAAAAAGGGTTTGCTGACCCTCTTCGAGTTGCTTAAATGAAGGGGAAGTATCGGCAGTATCATTGCCGGACACCCCACTGAGCGCATCAACAAATACTTTCATATCTTCACGCGCCTTCTCTAATTTGCCTAAAATCAATGCTTTAAATTCCTGTAATTCTTCATCGGAATATCTTTTGCTGTCTTGCACTTCTCGAATTTCTTGTGATTCCATCTGCTTATTATTTTCTTAACTATAAATAAATCAATAAATTATGCAATCATTATCCTTTTCTGCATGAATGGATAAAGCATTTTGCAAAGATACACAAATTTTTGAATAAAAAATTAAAAACCCTTTTTGTGCAGAGTGTAGAGTGTAGAGTGAAGATTTTTTTTGCATTTTTGTATTATTTTTTCAATTTTACAGCATTTGCAGTGGTTAATATTTTTTGGATTTGGGGTACAAATTTCTTTGTATTGACTAAAACAGGTGTAGAAAGTATGGTTTCTCTTTTATTTTCAACATCATAAACTTTAAAAGCAACAGATGCACCGCCACTTTTTTCTTGACTATTATTCAAAATCGGTTCAATTTGTTGTGCAAAAGCATAATCTATTTCATAAAGTGGAACTTCAATATCAATTCGGCGTGTGAGATACATTAAGTCGCTCAAATTCATTACTTTATCAATTTCCATTTTGAAATCATCTTCCTCATTTCCTGATTTTCCGTAACCGAGTGCAGAATGGGATTCAATATAAACGGCTTTGTAAGGCTCGTTCAAAAGTTCCCAAAAATTTTCATAATTTTTCCCAAAAAGCATCAATTCGTAAGTGTCTTCAAAATCTTCCAATAAAATTTTGCCATATTTTCCGCCTTTTTGGGAGGTCTGCTCTTTGGCGTCAATAACAAGTCCTGAAAATGCAAACGTAGGTGTTGTCTTTTTTATGTTCGGCTCTTTGAGTTTTGATAAATTTTGCCGACAAAAAGAGTCAATTACCGTTCTAAACTCGTCCAAAGGATGCGCAGAAAGGTAAATTCCTATATATTCTTTTTCTTTATTTAATCGCTGCATAATATCACTTTTTCCAACAGGCGGAATATCGGGATGACTCGTTTCTATATCCTCAAAACCCGAAAAAATAGAGTTAATATTACCCCTTTTGTCGTTTTGATATTGGTTTCCATATCTAATGAGTACATCTATAAAGTTCTCATCTTTAGCCCTTTCTGCAAAAAATTGTTCTCTTTGAATTTCAGAAAAAGTATCAAAAGCCCCTGCATTGGCGAGTGCCTCTATTGTTCGTTTATTGCAAGAATTAAGATTTATACGCTCTACAAAATCAAAAATACTTTTAAAAGCACCATTTGTTTCACGTTCTTTGATAATGGTTTCAACGGCGGCGGCTCCCACACTTTTAATACCTGCCAATCCAAATCGAATATCGCCCGATTTGTTAGGCGTAAAATAAAGGTCAGATTCGTTAATATCAGGACCTTTGACCAGCATTCGCATTGACCGGCATTCGCCCATCAAAATGCGCACTTCTTTTGCCTTCTCAGACTTACGCGTCAAAAGAGCCGACATAAACTCACACGGATAATGTGCCTTCAAATAACCCGTTTGATAGGCAAGATAGGCATAACATGTTGAGTGTGATTTATTAAAGGCATATTCTGCAAATTTTTCCCAATCTGTCCAAATTTTTTCCAACACTTTTTCAGCGTGTCCATTGGCAATGCCTCCGCTGAAAAATTTCTCTTTCAAAGGAGCCATTTTGTCAATCTGTTTTTTCCCCATCACTTTACGCAATACATCAGATTGACCACGCGTAAAGCCCGCTAAATCACGACTTAATAACATCACCTGCTCTTGATAAACTGTAATTCCATACGTTTCTTTGAGCCGTTTTTCCATTATCGGGATGTCATAATCTATTGGCTCTTCACCCTGTTTTCGCCGAATAAATGACTGTATATATAGCATAGGCCCGGGTCTGTAAAGTGCATTCATTGCAATAAGGTCATCCAAACAAGTGGGCTGCAATTCACGCAAATGTTTTTGCATTCCGGGCGATTCAAACTGAAAAATGCCAACCGTTTGACCCTTTGAAAACAATTCATAAGTATCTTTGTCGTCCAAAGGAATATGGTCTATATCTAAATCAATTCCTTTTGTTTTTTTGATATTTTTCAATGTTTCTTTGATAATATCGAGCGTTTCCAAGCCCAAAAAGTCCATTTTTATCAAACCAACCTCCTCCATAACACCGCCTTCGTACTGGGTAACGGTAACTTTTTCTTTTGTTTCTTTATCATCTGCGGTACATAAAGGCAGAAATTTACTCAAATCATCAGAGCCGATAATTACTCCGCAAGCATGCACTCCGACCTGTCGCACAGTGCCTTCCAATAGGTCTGCATATTTAAATACACTTGATAAATTTTCATCCTCCGAAGAGGCAGCCTCTTTGAGAGCGGGTACATATTCGATGTAGTTTCTAATGCTTTCCCCTACATCTTCCGGCAAGGCATCATCATCCATTAATTTTGTCAGACGGTTGGACTCTTCTAATGGCAATTTTTGTACCCTCGCCACGTCTTTGATAGCCGATTTTGCCCCCATTGTACCATAAGTAATAATTCTGGCTACTTTTTCTGACCCATATTTTTCTGTAACATATTGCAACACGCTGCCACGCCCGTCCGTCTCAATATCCACGTCTATATCAGGCATTGAAATTCGGTCGGGATTGAGAAAACGCTCAAACAGTAAATCATATTTTAGTGGGTCTATATCCGTGATTCTCAAACAATAAGCAACAATTGAGCCGGCAGCAGACCCACGCCCGGGTCCAAAAGAAATTCCTTTTTTGCGTCCTTCATTGATAAAATCTTGCACAATGAGAAAATAGCCCGGAAAACCCATCATTTTCATAGTATCTAATTCAAAATGAATACGTTCCATTATCTCATCACTTACCTCTTCTCCGTAACGTGCTTTTGCTCCTTCAAGCGTTAATTTTTCCAAATAATCGGCTTCTAATTTGATGCGATAAATCTTTTCCAAACCGTTTGTTGCCAAAGCCTCAAATCTATCGCCAAATTCCTGCTTTAAATCCTCTTCTGAAATTTTTTCTTTATATTCTTCGAGTGTGCCAAAATCGGCAGGAATTTCAAAAGTAGGCATAATTGCGTCAGAATCTATGCTGTAATGCTCAATTTTTTCAACAATTTCGGCTGTATTTTCTAAAACTTCCGGCATATCGGCAAAAATAGCACGCATTTGAGCGTCCGTTTTGAGCCATTCTTGCTTTGTATAGTGCATCCGATTGGGGTCATCAATGTCTTTTCCTGTTGAAAGACAAATCAATCTATCGTGTGCATCTGCATGCTCTTCCTCTACAAAATGGACATCATTGGTGGCGACAACTTTTGTATTGGTTTGTTTGGCTAATTCCATAATTGCCGCATTTACAGCCTGTTGTAACTTAAAAACACGCGTATCTCCGCCCGCTTTATCCGTTTTATGTCGCTGTACTTCCAAATAAAAATCATCTCCAAATATGCTTTTAAACCAAAGAATACTCTCTTGGGCAGCCAGCATACCTTCGCCGGAGATTTGCACACTCTCTTCAAAGCCTCCTCCTGTTGTCTCCTCATCATCCACATCGCGAGCCGAGCCTCCCAACAACTTCTGCGGAATTTCACCCCCCAGACATGCCGAACAAACAATAAGTCCTTCTTTATACTGCTCCAAAAGTTCTTTATCAATACGCGGTTTGTAATAAAAACCGTCAATCCAAGAAGCAGAAACCAATTTGCAAAGATTTTTATAACCTTTTTCATTTTTTGCCAACAAAATCAAATGCCAACCTCCGCGGTCGCTTTTATCTTGTTTATCTTTCGATTGCATTCCACGCCGTGCCACGTATGCCTCTACTCCCAAAATGGGTTTAAATGCTTTTTTGGTTTCATAATCTGCTCTTAATGAGTCGATTTTACCTTGCAAGTCAGATTTTTTTTCTTCGCTTAAATTTTCATTGGAAAGTTCTTCTTCAAGGGGTTTAATTTTTTCTTTTGCTTTTTTGGCAAGTGATTGAATGTAATTATAAAACTCCTTGATACCGAACATATTACCATGATCTGTAAGAGCAATTGCGTTCATTCCATCTGCCATTGCTTTGTCAACCAATCCCGGAATTGTCGCCATGCCATCCAATAAAGAATAATGTGAGTGTACGTGTAAATGCGTGAATTTCATCTAAAAAATAGTGTGTTTTATTTTATATTATAACTAATTTTATTAAAATGCAAAGATACACAATTTCTTCAATTAAAAATAAAATACTTTTTTTTTAGAGTGGAGAGTGTAGAGTGTAGATTTTTTTTTGCATTGTCTGAACTTTGATTTTGAATGATTAACATGATTACTATGATTTCACACAAATCAAAAAAATCATACTAAAATCAAAGTTCAGACAAAAAAATGTTGAAAAAATTTTTCTCCTTGACAATCAACAAATTATAAAATAATTGCAAATTTTTTTCGCAAAATTAACTTTTGTATCAACAAAAAGTGTATCTTTGTAATTGGGTTAATTTTTTAACGAAAAAATTTTAGATATAGTAAAACAATATAAAATTAAAGATGCAACA
>JAISTU010000129.1 GCA_031272415.1 Bacteroidales bacterium
CAAAAAAGAGCCAAAAAGTCCAAAAGCAGTTATAAAATGGCACAAAAAAATCTATAAACGCTGTTTTTGAAGTCAAGCCGAAGTTAAATTTGTCTTCTCAAAAGCACCCCCTTTCAGCGTTAAACCGCTGGAAAAATAAAGAATGTTATAAATTTGATATATGCTCATTTTTACTGCTTTATTTACTTTTTACAAAGATACACTTTTTTTTGAGAAAAAAAAATAAATAAAAATAAAAAAAAAAATTTGTTTAAACCTTGCTACTGTTATTTTTCCACATTTCCCATGATTTTTGGGCTTGATATTCAAGCATTTGAGAGCCATTGAACACTTTTGCACCTTTTTGAAGACCCTTTTTTAAAAAAAGTGAAAGCGGAGGATTGTAAATCAGGTCAAACAAAAGATGATGTTTTTCAATTGCATTATAATTTATTGATGGACAATGATTTATGTCAGGAAAAGTTCCCAATGGCGTACAATTGATAATGATATTGTGATGGCGTATCATTTCATCTGTTAATTCACTGTATATCAGTGTTTTATCTGTTTTTTTTCGGCTGACAATGATGTACGGAATGGACATCTTTTTTAACACAAAAGCCACACTGCCTGCAACACCGCCATTTCCTAATATAATCGCTTGATTATGAGACTGTTGTATATTCTCACAAAAAGATTTTTCAAAGCCAAAAACATCCGTATTGTAGCCGTGTAAAGCAATTTTATCTGATTTTCGCTCAATGAGCAATGTGTTGACAGAATTTGTTGCAGTGGCGGTTTGAGAAATGGAGTCCAAATAGGGCAAAATTGCCGTTTTGTAAGGTGTGGTAACATTAAGTCCGCAGATTTGAGGCATTGTGTGCAAAAGAGGCAAAAGTTCATCTAATGTCTTGATTTCAAACAATTTATAATCAATATTTTGAATATTTTCTTGTGCAAATTTTGCCTCAAATAATTGTGGAGACAAAGAATGGGTCAGCGGATAACCGATTAAACCCAATAGATATTTTTTTTTACTTAAATCATTGATTTTAAGCGTGTTATTACTGATTTCTGTCATCAATTCCCCATTTTAATTTTTGACTAATGGTGTGGTAAAAACTGTGCGATTTAAGGTGCAAAACATTGAGAAAATAATTTGATTTTTTGATTGTAATTTGCTGTTTTTCAGTCAGTTTGTAATTATTTGAATCAATAGATAAATAAAAATCATCTCCTCTGCTATTGACTTTTATTCGGATAGTATTTTGTGCAGGAATTACAATCGGACGCACGGTCAAAGAGTGCGGCGCAATGGGGGTCAAAACAAACACCTCCGCTTCAGGAACAATAATCGGACCACCACAGCCCAGCGAATAAGCCGTTGAGCCTGTGGGAGTTGCAACTATCAAACCGTCCGCCCGATAGGTGTTCAGATGTTGCTCATTAACCGAAACCTCAATACTTATCATGCCTCCTGGGGGCAAACGTTGAACACAAACATCATTCACAGCCGTATTTTTACCGCTCAACTGTGCCGCACTTGCCTCAATATTGAGCAACATCCTTTTTTCAATTTTGTATTCCCCATTTCGGATAGATAGCAAGGCTTCTTTGACCTGTTGCGGTGCAATGGAGGACAAAAAACCCAGCCGCCCTATATTAACTCCCAACACAGGAATCCCTGTCTGTCCGATAATGGCGGCGGCATCCAAAAAAGTACCGTCGCCGCCTACACTGATAAAAAAATCTATCTCTCTTTCTACTTCTAATATGCTGTCTATCAATTCAAAACGTTCTCCAAAATCTATCTCATTTTCTAAGGCATCGGCTGTTTCACGATAAAGAAATATTTTATCGCAATATTGCTCAATGTCATTCACAATTCGCTGAAATTCAGCATTTTCCTTTCCTGTTGTTTTCTTTCCAAAAAATAAAATGTTCATTTTTTTCAATTTAGTATAAAATTTTTATAAATTTAGTTATTTTAATATATTTAGCGGTAAAAGTACGGATTTTTTGGCTAATAATGTTTGTAGGATGCCTCTACTGAAAAGAAAGAGTATCATGGCTATCCATAAAGCATTATTTCCCCACCATCCGTGCAAGCCGAAATAAGTTCCAAAAAAGATAATGGTAGCGATTAACATGGTCAGTAACAGCGTTTTAGATGCAGTTGCTCCCAAATAAACGCCGTCCCATAAAAAGGCTGTAAATCCTGTCAAAGGCACTAACAAAACCCAATAATAGTAATCTTGTGCCGCCGTAATCAAATCGGTTTTATCCGTAAACAAAAAAAGCATATTTTTCCCACAAAATGCATAAAGTATTGAAAAACAAATACTTAAACCGCCTCCCCATGTAAAAAGTAATCGAAGCATTTTTTTGAGTGAAATTTTATCTTTTGCACCAATATATTTACCTGTAAGAGCCTCCGCTGCGTGTGCAAATCCGTCCATTATATAGGAAAATATCATAAAAAATTGCATCAGTAATGTATTGACATTCAATATAGTATCACTGATTTTTGCTCCTGCAATCGGAAAAAATGAAAACACGCAAGTTAAACACAAACTTCTCAAAAATATATCCCTATTGACCTTAAAAAATGAACTCATTTTGCTCCATGCCATACTTTTTTTTAGGCTAAAATATTTACCGTATTGTCGATAATTTTTAAACCAAAATGCGACCGCACAAATCAGCCCAAAATATTGTGCCAAAACAGTGCCTAATGCCACACCCGCCACGTCCATTTTGCAGACAAAAACAAAAAATAAGCCCAAAATAATATTGACAACATTCATCAAAATAGCAATAAACATCGGCACACGTGCATTTTGCATGCCGATAAACCAACCTTTGAGGGCATAAAGTCCCAAAGTTGCCGGTGCTGCCCAAATGCGAATAAAAAAGTATTGCAATGCCGCCGTTTTAATGCCTGTGCTACTGTCTATAAGGTACATAGAAATCTGTGCGATAGGGTATTGCAGCGTTATGAGCAAAAACGCAATCCCTAACGCAATGCAAATGCCTCTGCACAAAACACGCACCGCCTCTTCCATGTTGTCAGCCCCGTATGCTTGCGCCGTAAATGCAGTTGTTCCCATGCGTAAAAAACCAAAATTCCAATAAATGAAATTAAAAATCATTGTCCCCACCGCCAACGCACCAATGTAAGTTGAATTGTCCAAATGTCCAACAATCGCAATATCTGCCATACCCAGCATGGGAACGGTAATGTTGGTGATAATATTGGGAATGGCTAATTTTAGAATATTTTTATTCATTTATGCAAATTTTTATAATTTATTGATTTTCAATCTATTACTCACCAACAACTTCTTTCTATTGTATTTCCTTTTGGGAGGTACATTTTCATCAGCAACCATAATGAAAGAATAACGTTTGATTTTAATATTATATTTTTGTTCCGTATCTTCAATGATTTTGAAAATATTATCATCTGAAATTTCAACAATTTTGCCTGTGTTTTCAAACGCTAAATGATGATGATATATGTTTAAATTTTTCTCATATTGCGGTGTGGAACAGGAGGGAAAAAACAACTCACGCAACAAACCTGCATCACAAAGCATTTGCAAAGTGATATAAAGTGTCCGCTGGGCAATTAAAAATTTTTTCTTTTCCAAAGATTGGTGCAATTGTTTGATGGTAAAGCGTGTTTTAAAATCACAAATAGCCTGCAAAATAGCCTGCCTTTCGGGGGTATTTTTCATTTTTTTCCTTTTCAGATAAGCCTGAAATTCAATAAGATAAATATCTCCTGCATGATTGTGTTTCAGATTTTTTTTATTATTTTCTTTCCTGTCCATAATCCATTGTTGATACACTAATACATTTTGCAAAGATACACCTTTTTGTCAATTAAAAATTAAAAACCTTTTTTTTTAGAGTGTAGAGTGTAGAGTGTAGATTTTTTTTTAAGACTGTATCCGAGTAAGCATATATTTATAACGATAACACATTTATAATCACCAATAATGTAGAGACGTGGCACGCCACGTCTCCTCTCCTCGACATGCCATGTCTCCCTAATAATTACAAAAACATAAACAAGAGAGACGTGGCGTGCCACGTCTCTACATATCAAAAAAAATTCACAGATTTATTTTCTCTCAAATTTTATAATAAATTTATCCCAAAATACAAAAAAACTCTACACTCTACACTCTACACTCTACACTCTAATAATCATATTTTCAGTTCACCGCTCACTTCTGTTCCTTCACCGTGTTTGGAGTCGAAATCAATGTTTCCGTTGTAGGCGGCAATACGCTCTTTTATGTTGAGCA
>JAISTU010000191.1 GCA_031272415.1 Bacteroidales bacterium
AAAAAGAAACCTCCATTGTCCTAAAAATGTGGCAAAAGTTGCAATCAGTTGAAGAAATTCATGCTTTGACGGATATTCCGATGGCTACAATTGAAGAAATTCTAAAACAAAATGGGATAAATACGTAAGATGAAAAATTGCGAAAATTTCAGGAGAAAAAAATCATTCTCCTTTGCTATAAAAAAAAGTTGAGGATTAAGAGTTTTTTTTGCATTTTGGGAGAAAAACGTTCTAAAATGGGAGAAAAAATAATTCTCCATTCTCAATTCTCAATTAAAAAAAATCACAATAAAACCATATCTTTTTCGTTACAAAGATATGTTAGAAAGTCAATTTATTAGGAAAACGCAAGGAAAAGATGAAATATAAAAGAATATTATTGAAAATTAGTGGGGAGTCGCTTGCAGGTGAGGCTGGATACGGCATAGATACCACAGTGTTGGAATATTTTGCAGGAGAAATTAAGTCGGTCGTGGACGCCGGTGCAGAAGTGGGTGTGGTCATCGGTGGTGGCAATATTTTTCGAGGTATACAAGGTTCGAAAAGAGGTTTTGACCGCATACAAGGCGATTATATGGGCATGTTGGCGACCGTTATCAACAGCATGGCTCTACAAGGACAATTGCAAAGCGAAGGCATTGATTCTGTGGTACTTTCAGGCTTGGCAATAGACCCTTTATGTCAGAGAATGAGTAGCCAACGAGCGATTGATTATCTGCAAAAAGGTTGTGTAGCCATTATCAGTGGTGGTACGGGAAATCCTTTTTTCACTACCGATAGTGGCGGTGCATTGAGAAGTGTGGAGATTAAAGCAGACGTGTTGCTCAAAGGCACGCGTGTTGACGGTGTTTATGACAAAGACCCTGAAAAATTTCCTAATGCAGTGAAATACAATGAGTTAACATTCAAAGAGGCTTATTCTCAAAATTTACACATTATGGATTTGACGGCTTTTACACTTTGCATGGAAAACCAAATGCCTGTTATTGTGTTTAATATGAATAAAAAAGGAAATTTACTCAAAATTGTACAAGGCGACAATATTGGAACACTTATACATTGATTTTTTTCATTTTGCACAATATTTTCATGATTTTTACGTTATTCATTGTGAATTAACAACTTATGAGTAGTTTTGAAATATATGGCGGGAAGCAATTAGAAGGAAAAATCAAAGTACAAGGGGCTAAAAATGAGGCATTACAAGTGCTTTGTGCAACATTATTGACCGAAGAAGAGGTAATTATTTCCAATTTACCCAATATAGAAGATGTCAATCGGTTGATAGAATTGCTGTCAGGGATGGGCGTTAAAGTGCGTCGTTTGGCGGCAGGAAAGTTCAGTTTTGAGGCAAAAGAGATAGATTTTTCCTATTTAGAAACGGAAGATTTTTTTCAAAAAGCCAATCGATTGCGGGGGTCAATTATGCTTTTGGGACCCATGTTAGGGCGGTTTAAAAAGGCAGTAGCACCGCGTCCGGGAGGCGATAAAATTGGACGGCGAAAATTGGATACTCATTTTACAGGACTTTCAAAATTGGGTGCAAAATTTGACTATTCGCCCCATAGTTCGCTGTATAAAGTTTCGGCGGAACATCTTAAAGGGTGTTACATGCTTTTGGATGAAGCCTCTGTTACGGGGACGGCAAATATATTGATGGCAGCCGTTTTGTCGGAGGGTAAAACGACCATTTTTAATGCCGCTTGTGAGCCATATATTTTGCAATTGTGTAAAATGCTCAATCAAATGGGGGCACAAATTTCAGGGTTAGGCTCTAATTTATTGATTATCAATGGAGTACAACATTTATCCGCTTGTCAGCACACGCTTTTGCCGGATATGATTGAAACGGGTAGTTTTATTGGTTTGGCGGCTTTAACTCGCTCTCAAATTACGATTGAAAATGTAGGATATGAATATTTGGGCATAATACCTGATGTTTTTGCGCGTTTGGGGATACAAATGGAGCGAATTGGAGACAATATTTTTATTCCGTCTCAACAATCGTATGAAATTGAGAACTATATGGACGGCTCTATAATGACAATTTCGGATGCGCCTTGGCCCGGATTTACTCCCGATTTAATTAGTATTGCACTCGTTACCGCCATACAAGCAAAAGGGAGTGTGTTAATACATCAAAAAATGTTTGAGAGTCGTCTGTTTTTTGTTGATAAATTGATAGATATGGGGGCACAAATTATTCTTTGCGACCCGCATCGTGCAACAGTTATCGGCTTAAATCATCAATATCCTTTGCGGGGAACGGTAATGACTTCGCCCGATATTCGTGCAGGTGTTGCACAATTGATAGCAGCACTGTCCGCCGAAGGGAAAAGCATTATCCGTAACATTGAGCAGATTGATAGAGGGTATCAAAATATAGATGTGCGTTTGCAGGCTTTGGGGGCGCAAATTAAACGAATTGACTAATGAACTTATTTTCAATCGCTTACCTGCCTCCTGTTGAATATTTGCAACTGTATTTGCAATCTGAACAGCCATATATTGAAAAATGTGAAAATTATGTGCGTCAAACGTACCGCAATCGTTGCTTAATTGCCTCTGCAAATGGAGTTTTACCGCTGATTGTGCCTGTTAAAAAAAATCATTTGCATAATTGTCCGATTACGCAAATTGAAATTGATTATTCGCAAGCGTGGCAAATTAAACATTGGCGAGCATTTGAGGCTGCCTACAATATAAGTCCTTTTTTCCTTTATTACAAAGATTTTTTTGAGCCTTTTTATTTTCAAAAAAACATTAAAACATTGTGGGAATTTAATTTGCAACTTTTTGATTTAATATTGAAATTGTTTAACATTCCTGTAAAATATTCATTTACAGATGTTTATATTTCTCAATCAACAGATTTTACAACGGATTATCGGCAAAGTATACATCCTAAAAGTGGCGATAAAACAGGTCAAAAAGAGCATTTTTTTCCAATTTATTCACAAGTTTTTGCAGAAAAAAACGGATTTTTTGCAAATTTAAGTTGTATAGATTTACTTTTTAATACAGGCAATTTAGCGAAAGAAAAATTATGTTAGAAACAGTTCATTTAAGCATTGGATATGGGAAAAAATGCCTTCAAAAAGAGATAAATTTGTCGGCAAAAAGCGGTGATTTAATTTGCTTAATCGGTCCCAACGGTTGCGGAAAATCTACTTTTTTGAAAACTTTATCTGCAATCATTCCGCCAATGGAAGGAAAAATTTTTATTGACAAAAAAGATATTTCCAAATTAAATCATTCACAAATGGCTGATTTACTGTCAATTGTACTCACAGATGCCATAGAAGTAGAAAATATGAGTGTTTTTGAATTGGTCTCTTTGGGCAGATTTCCGCACACCAATTGGTTCGGAAAATTGTCTCAAAATGATAAACAAAAAATAGACGAAGCCATTGAACAAGTGAATCTTACGCATAAAAAAGATGCACTTTTGTGCGAAATTTCTGACGGGGAAAAACAAAGAGCCGTCATCGCCAAAGCATTGACGCAGGATACTCCTTTGGTTTTATTGGACGAGCCGACAGCCCATTTGGACATTTCTAATCGCATGGAAATCATGATGTTACTCAGACGTCTATCTGTCAATACCTGCAAAACTTTTATTCTCTCTACACATGAACTTGAAATGGCAATGCAAATCGCTGATTATATTTGGATTATGGATAAAACAGGTGTGCAAACAGGCATCCCCGAAGATTTGATGATGCGCGGAAAAATACAGTCTCTGTTCGACTCCAAATCACTTTTTTTTGATAATCAAAGCGGACAATTTAAAATTAAACCGCTTATGGGAAATTTAGAAGTGAATATTTGTGGCGATAATGAGAAAATAATTTGGTTAAAACGTGCCTTTGAGCGGTGTGGAATAAAAGTCTCTGAAAATGCAGACCTAACAATAGAGGCTGCAATCGACTGTTTTACAATACATTACAAAGATAAACCACCCGCAAAAGCACATTCTATAGAAACATTGTTGCAAATTTTGTAAAAAAACTAAACCCAACAGAGATATTTTTAGAATGGATATTTTTTTTTGCATTTTGGGATAAAAATGTTCTAAAAATGGATAAAAAAGTGAAACTTTCAATTCTAAATTTTTAATTTTTAATTAAAAGAAAAGTGTATTTTTGCATTGATAAAAAAAAGTTAAAAAAAATGATTTTGCAGGCAACGAAATGGGGATAAAATCTATCATATAGTTGTACGCAATTTTGAATTGAATAAAAAAAGTTATAAAAAATAAAACGGATAAAGTGATGAAAACAAAGAGATTAGCGTTAATTTTAGTGGCATTTTTAGCCACAGTAAGTTTGAAGGCGCAATCGATTCGGTATGTAAGCCAAACAGGATCAGGCATAATGGATGGTAGTTCATGGGCGGATGCCTCGCCGGATTTGCAAGCAATGATAAATGCGTCTATCCCAGGAGAAGAAGTTTGGGTGAAAGAAGGTACTTATGTGCCTATCTATGATGCGAGTATGATAACGCCAGGAGCGAC
>JAISTU010000220.1 GCA_031272415.1 Bacteroidales bacterium
GAAAAACCTGTTTTGTTCACGCGGCTGCCGGGGGCTACCTACTATTGGCAGGACATAGGTTTTCGCGGACTGACGGGCAGCGTTATCAAAAACTGCGTGTTCGAGTATGGTGGAAAAAGCAATAATTCGGGTATCCTGAAAATCACAACCGAAGCCGATTTGACTTTGGAAAATGTGATTATCCGCAATTCGTACAACTACGGCGTTACGATTGACGAATTGGGCAATACCTATCGCCTGACGCACAGCAATGTAACTTTTGATAATAATTACAAGGGGAATGTGTTGATGTACCGTAGCGGGCAGGTTTTGACACAGTTGCCGTAAAGGTCTGAACTATTTGTCTGAACCCTGATTTTAGCAAAATTATAAGGATTAGCAGGAGAAATTCTGCTAATCCTTTTTCTTTTTGTCTGAACTTTGATTTTAGTATGATTGATGTGATTATTATGATTTTAAAATTGTGATTATAGATAATCACATAAATCATTAAAATCATTAAAAATCACAGTTCAGACAAAATGCAAAAAAAATCTACACTCTCCACTCTAAAAAAAAGGTTTTTAATTTTTAATTGAAGAAAAGGTGTATTTTTGCAAAATGTTTTTTTTATTAAATAAAGAAGATAAAAAATGGATAATATATTAGTATTAGGTTGTGCCGGACAGATTGGTTCGGAGTTAACTTTGGAATTGCGGCGTTTATATGGCGACTCGCATGTGGTAGCCTCCGATATTCGGCAGGCGGATAAGGATATTTTAGAAAGTGGTCCTTTTGAAATTCTCAATGTTTTGGAGGTTCAAAAAGTATCTGATGTGGTGAAAAAGTACAATATCACACAGATTTATCATTTAGCGGCAATCCTTTCGGGGAATGCTGAAAAAAATCCATTGCCCTCGTGGGATATTAACATGAAAGGGCTGTTGGATATTTTGGAAATGGTAAAAGAATTGAAAGTCGGGCGTTTGTTCTGGCCCAGTTCTATTGCTGTTTTTGGACCCTCAACACCTTGTAAAAATACGCCACAACAATGCGTAATGGATCCCAATACTGTCTACGGAATCAGTAAGTTAGCGGGTGAGCGTTGGATTGCGTATTACAACAAACGTTATGGGGTTGATACGCGAAGTGTGCGTTATCCCGGATTGATTAGTTACAAAACAGAAGCAGGTGGAGGTACTACCGATTATGCGGTTGAGATTTACTACGAAGCCATTAAAAATGCGGCTTATACATGCTTTTTGTCGGAAAAGACTTACCTTCCGATGATGTTTATGCCGGATGCAATTAAGGCGACTATTGATTTGATGCAAATTGATGCTGCAAAACTTTCTGTTAAAGACAGTTACAATATCGGGGGAATGAGTTTTTGCCCCGATGATGTTTTTAAAGCCATTCAAAAGTATATTCCTGAATTTAAAATTGCCTATCAGCCCGATTTCAGGCAAAGTATTGCAGATTCGTGGCCCCAAAGTATTAATGATGACATCGCTAAACATGATTGGGGACTGTCATACGTTTATGATTTGGACAAAATGACAGAAGTAATGCTTACCGAAATCAAAAAGAAATTTGGTAAATAAATAAAATGGTGGGGTTTCGTAAGTTGTTGGCTGTCATTATATTAACAGTTTTTTCAACTGTTATTTTTGCGCAGCGAAACATTACTATCAGCGGTTATCTCAAAGATACTACTAACGGCGAGCGTTTGCCCGGTGCGACGGTGTATGTGAGGGATATTCTCAAAGGTGCGGCGACCAATGATTATGGCTATTATTCATTGGTTATTCCTGCCGGCGAGCATACGATTGAATTTAGTTATATGGGCTATCAAAAGGTAGTGAAAGTAATGAAACTTACTGAAAATCAAACTATTAACTATGAACTTACGCCACTTGCCCACACTATGCAAGAAGTTGAAATTTCGGCTACACGGGGCGACAATAATGTCAGTTCTACCGATATGGGTTCTACGGAACTCAATTTAGTGCAAGTGAAAAAAATACCTGCGTTTTTTGGTGAGGCGGATATTATAAAAACAGTGCAACTATTGCCCGGCGTTCAAAGTGCGGGCGAGGGCAATAGTGGCTATTTTGTACGTGGCGGCGGTTTAGACCAAAATTTAATTTTATTGGACGAAGCCGTTATTTACAATGCAGGGCATCTATTTGGATTTTTTTCTATTTTTAATGCAGATGTTATTCGGTCTGCGGAAATGATAAAATCAGGAATGTCAGCAAGTTATGGCGGACGTTTAGCCTCTGTTTTGGACGTTACAATGAAAGAGGGCAACAACAAACGTTATGAAGTCGAAGGAGGCATTGGCGTTATTTTTGCCCGAATTAGTGCCCAAGGACCTATCAAAAAAGAAAAAGCATCCTTTTTGTTCACCGCCAGACGCACTTATATTGACTATCTTATACAGCCGTTTTTGAGAAAAGATTCTCCCGCAAAAGGGGTCAAATTCTATTTTTATGACCTTAATGCAAAAATCAATTGGGAGGTCAATTCAAAAAATCATCTTTATTTGAGCGGTTATTATGGCGCTGATACTTACGGATTTAACTCAACCGGCGGCTTGCTTACTTCTGCTTTTAATTGGAAAAATGCCTCCGCTTCTTTTCGCTGGAATTACAATATTTCCCCCAAATTATTCTTAAAAACGCTGGCAATGTTTAGCAATTACAATTTTGGCATGGACGCCGACCTTGATGTTTATGGATTAAATCTTTCCTCCGGCATTCAAGATTATAGAGCCAAATCGGAACTTACTATTTTGCCCTATAACGGAAATATTCTAAAAGCAGGAATTGATTACACTTTTCATAGAATAAAGCCCAACACTTATATGGCCAATAGCATTACTGAATTGGATATGCCTGAAATGCAGATAACGAATGCTAATGAATTGGCACTTTATGTTAATGATGAAATTGATTTGGGAGATGCCGTTCGACTCAATATTGGTTTGCGGGGCAGTTATTTTAGCCATGTAGGGCAATATAAACAATATATTCTTGACAACACAACAGGTAAGGCAATTGACTCTATCAATTATTCATTTGGGCAAAAAGTGAAGGATTATTGGGGTTTAGAGCCACGTTTGGCAATTCGTTTTGCGATAGATAAAACTCTCTCTCTAAAAGCCTCATACATGCACAATTATCAATATTTGCATCAGGTTGCAATGTCTTCTATTTCATTGCCGACCGATATGTGGATAAGTTGTACGGACGGTATTTTGCCACAAATTGGAGACCAAGTTTCGTTTGGGGTCTATAAAAATTTGAAAAATAATGAGTGGGAATTGTCGGTGGAGGTGTATTATAAAAATATGAAAAATTTAACCGAATATGTGGAGGGATTTTCGCCACTTTCGCAGGCAGCCAGACCGCTTAATTCATTTTTTACGCAAGGAGACGGCTACGCTTATGGAGTGGAATTTTTTATCAATAAAACTATCGGTAAATTTACAGGCTGGATTGGCTATGCGCTTTCGTGGACAAAGCGAACTTTCCCCGAATTGAACAATGGTTTGTCATTTAATGCCAAAAATGACCGCCGACATGATGTTTCGGTCATGTTGAGTTATGAAATTTTGCCCAATTTGACCACCTCTATCGTTTGGGTATATGCCACCGGTAACACAATGACGGTTCCGGTAGGCTTTTATTTCATTGGTACTGACCTTGTTACGGAATATAGTACCAAAAATGCCTATCGTGTGCCGCCCTATCATAGAATGGATATTTCGGTCAATTGGGAAATTCGCAAAACGGAACGCTTTGAAAATTCGCTCAATTTTTCTGTTTATAATGTTTATAATCGTAAAAATCCGTTTTTTATTTCTATCGGCACGCGGGTAGACCAAGCCTCAATGAATATCACCAACACGGCTTACAAAATGTCCCTTTTCCCCATTATGCCGTCAATATCTTGGAATTTTAAATTTAGGTCTAAATAATTTTTTACTTTTTTCTCAACAAATGAAAATACCCTCTATTGAACAAATTCGCGATTGCGATACATATACAATTGAAAATGAGCCTATTGCATCAATAGATTTAATGGAAAGAGCGGCTCAAAAATGCTTTGAAATTTTATCAAAACATTTGACAGGAAATGAAAAAATAGGGATTGTCTGCGGAATGGGTAACAATGGTGGAGACGGATTAGCATTGGCAAGAATGTTGGCTCAAAGAGGCTACATTTGTCAAGTCGCCATTGTCCAACATGCACAGCATTATTCGCCTGATTGCCAGACCAATCTCGCTCGACTGCAAAATTTAGAAAAAAATAAAACACAAATTACTTTTTTTGACAACCCCAAATCAATTCTAAATTTTGAGAACTGTGGGATTATCATTGATGCTATTTTGGGCAGCGGATTAAATAAACTTATTGATAATCAAATACTTATATCTGTTATCACTCAAATCAATTCTATTGCAGATAAATGTTCTAAAAAAGTGATTTCCATTGATATTCCCACCGGACTTTTTGCACAACAGCCCATGCCTGAAAATGCAATTGCGGTTAAAGCCGATTATACCATCACTTTTCAGTTTCCTAAATTAAGTTTTTTCACCGAAAATGCGTATCCTTACGTTGGAGAATGGACAGTGGCAGATATTGGTTTATCGAAAGAATTTATACAAAAAATAGAAACACCTTATTATTTAACAGAAGACAAAACTATTGAAAATGAGAATATTACAGTTTCAAAATTTGCACACAAAGGTACATTTGGGCATGGTTTGTTGATTGCGGGCAGTAAATCCATGTTAGGAGCAGCCATTTTGTCGGCAAAAGCGGCACTAAGGGGCGGCATTGGGCGTTTGACGGTGCATATTCCGCAGGTCGGCTACACGGTCATGCAAACTGCCGTCCCTGAGGCTATGTGCTTGACAGATAGCAATGAAAATGTATTTACTTCTGTTGATTTTAAAGCACTTTCTGCTTACAATGTCATCGCAATAGGACCCGGATTAGGAAAAAATGCGGCAACTGCACAAGGCATTAAAAAATTGATAGGCGACTACGGAAATCCAATTATTTTTGACGCAGACGCAATTAACCTTTTGGCAGAGAACAAAACTTGGCTCGAATTTTTACCTCCTGACTGCATTTTTACTCCCCATATAAAAGAATTTGAAAGATTGGTCGGCGATTGTAAAAATTGGCAAGAAAGTATGGAAAAACAACGCAATTTTTCCACACGCCACAGATGTATTGTCGTTCTCAAAGGGGCTTATACCCGCATTTCATCGCCTTATGGTGGGTTTTATTTCAACAATACAGGCAATCCCGGTTTAGCAACACCCGGCAGCGGAGACGTATTGACAGGCATTATTTTGGCTCTCAAAGCAAGAGGTTTTACGAGCCTTTATGCCGCTATAAAAGGTGTTTGGTTACACGGAAAAGCCGCCGATTTTGCCCTCCAAAAACAGTCCATGGAAAGCATTATCGCATCAGATATAATTGATTATCTGCGATTTGTGAAAAAAAGATAAAAAATCTAAAATCTAAAATCTCTTCACTCACACTCTGAAAAAAGAGTTTTTTTATTTTTAATTAAAAAAATTTGTGTACCTTTGCATTTTTTTTAACAAATTTATAAAAAGTTTCATTTATGAAGAATATAATTTCGATAGTGATGGCTTGTATTATAAGCCTTTCCGTCTTTTCACAGACGAAGAACAGCGGTCTTTTGACCCCTGTTAGGGAAAAACAGTTGAGTCATTTTGAACAACGAATTTCTGAAAAAAGAAAAATGTTGGACGAAAAAAAGCAACAAATTTTGCAACAAAAGCAAAAAATGGAGCAAGAACTCAGAAAACATGTCAGTTATTACACTGATCAACAATCTATTAAGCAACAAAAAGCACAAAAAATGGTCTTGGACAGCATTGTTGATGAAACAAGTGGCATTACCCGCGTGTTTGCATACAACAACGGACAAATTACCTCCGAAACAAAGTATTCAATGGGGGCAGCCTTTGCTTTGACCAATTATGCTTTTAACGCACGAGGACAACTCATCAAAGAAGTTAGTTTTTATTGGGACGGCTCTCAATGGGAACCTACTGACAGCATTATTGCCACTTACGAACCGGTCAATGGTTATTGTACAGCGTACGAAAAGTGGGCATATGGTGCGGGGCAATGGAGTGGTCAATGGAAATATATTGCCCAATACGACAACGCAGGACGCGAAATTTTGCTTGAATGGTACAATTGGATTGGCAACAATTGGGTTGGAGAATCTAAATATGTTGCCCAATACGACAACGCAGGACGCGAAATTTTGCTTGAATGGTACAATTGGATTGGCAACAGTTGGGTTGGCGATAACAAAACAGTCATGACGTATGACAATCAAGGACGCGAATTATCCTACATTTATTATGAATGGGATGGCAGCGACTGGGAACCGATAGAAAAAGAAGAAGATGACTATCCGTTCGACTATGCTAATTTTGCCTATATGTGGCAAGACTATTGTAACGTTCATTCCTATGAATGGGATGGTAACGATTGGAAATTGATTTATGAATTTAAATTTACTTTAGATGCACAAGGCTATCCAACATCATTTGAAGACATTGATTGTGGTTATTATGAGAGAAAAATTATGGGTATTATACACTACGATGCCAATCGCAACATAACATCAGTTGTAATTAGTGAATATAATTTTGATGATGACCTATACTATCTTACAGATTCTACTGCATATTTTGACTTTGACAGCCATCACAATCCGGCATATTATATTTATTATGAATGGAATGGCAACGGTTATACTCCATTAAGAAAATATGAACAAACGTGGGACACATACGGAAATACTACATTATTTATCAATTATGGTTGGACAGGAAGCACTTGGATTGAAAATTATAAACATGAATATGCCTTCGATGCAAGAGGCTATCAACTTTTGCATGCAGGCTATTATTGGTCAGGTTCAGATTGGATAGAAGAATCCAAACGTGTTACGGATTATGATGTCAATGGTAACGAAATTTTATTTGAATATTATGAAAATGGTGTAGGGCAGAATAAGTATATATTTCAATACGATGCAAATTCTAATCCATTGCATCACAGTTATTATTCATGGGTCAATAATGCATGGCTAAAATATTCAGAGCAAAATTACGAATATGACATAGCAGGAGCACAAATTTACAATGACTATCTGACCGATTATGATCCTGATAGCGTTTGGGATTATGGCAATAAAAGTATATGGATAGAAGATGAGACAATCCTTCGTACTCGATTGGTGGTGCCTCATTGGTATAATTATGCCTACCAAGTAACCAATGAAATCTACTACGATTACAATACAAGCACGCAAGATTGGGATACATCTGTTACATATACATGGTATTATTCCATGCAAACAATACAAGCACCGGCAACAGTAACCACCTTAACGGCAACAGAAATCGGAACAACAACAGCCACTTTGAACGGAATTGTTGATTTTGGAGATGCAACCGTAACTCATGTTGGATTTATGTATGCAGGTGAAAATCAATCATATACAATAGTAACCAATGCAGCCACATCTTCTCCAACATTTTCTGTTGTTTTGAGTAATTTGCAAACAAATACCCAATATCGTTTCAGAGCGATTGCCATTACGAGTTCCGCAGACACTGTTTTTGGAGAAATGATGTATTTCCACACTGAATTTTTGTCAATTGAAAATCCGCAATTAGAGGCAGATTTGAGCATTTATCCTAATCCTGTTTCTAATGAGTTGATTATCAACTTAAAAGAAAACACCTTACAAGCCGTTGAGATGTTTGATATAAACGGACGTTTGGTTGAAAAGTACACTTTTGGGAATGCAAGTTCAACCGTTTTGGATTTATCTTCGTTTGCAAGTGGTGCTTATTTTGTTCGCATTTATACCTCCAAAGGAGTGCTGAACAAAGAAATAATGAAGAGATAACACTCTTAATTAATACTATTATTATTTTATTTCATTTTACAAAGATAATATTTGAAGTTGAATAGGGCGACATAATGTCGCCCTATTTGCTTTCTTGAGTTGAAAGTGTAGAGTGTAGAAATTTTGATAGAGGCATTATTTATCCTACTGCGATTTCATACATGCTTTCTTTTTGGAGGTATTTTTGAGCCATGGAGAGCAAATCAGCAGGTTGAATTTGTGCAATTGTTTCCAAATAATTATCCAAATAATTATCGGACAAATGAAAATCATCTGCACGTTGAATTTTATCAATTTGTGAAAAAACACCGTCAAAACCGCGCAAAAGACTGCCATAAAGATAGTTTTTTACCAATTTCAACTCATTTTCATCTATTGGTGTAGTGCATAATTTTTCCAATTCTGCATAAATTTCTATCAATGCTTTTTTTCGCAATTTTTTATTTACATCCGCGCAAATTGCCAAATAACCGTCTGTCATAAACGATTGTATGCGAGAATAAATGCCATAAGTAAGCCCTTTTTCTTCCCGTATGTTAGTCATTAGTCGCGAGCCGAAATAGCCTCCCAAAACGGCATTCAAAATCAACATTTTATTCCATTGCGGATGTCGCCGGTCAAAAAGCCTTTTTCCAATGCAAATACTTGATTGAACAGCATTTGATTTGGGAGTATAAAGTATTTTTTCGCCTTCGCAATTCGGTTCATAATACTCAAATTCTGCACCATCAAAACGATTTATTGTGCCAAAAGTGCTTTCCAATTGTTCGCTTAAATTCATATCAATATTTCCTGCCACAAAGATTCGCATATTGCCCGCATGATAATATTTTTGATGAAAAGTTTGCAAATCTTTGACGGTTAAATTATCTAAATCATTTATTTTCAATGAAATACCGTAAGGATGTGTTGCGCCAAATAAAGCCTCTGTAAATGAGCGATAAGATAAATATTCCGTTTTTTCCAATTGCACGGATAATCTTTGTTTTTGGCGATTGATAAATATTTCCAACTTTTCTTGCGGAAAAATAGAATCCGTCAAAATGTGGCTCAAAAGCGGCAATATATTTTGGGTTACATTGGCGGGAAAATAGATGGATAAACTTGCAAAATCCCGCTCCGTTATCACATCTAAATAAGTGCCTGCATAATCCATTTTTTCAGCAATTTGTTCGGCAGTAAATTGCTTAGTACCCTCCGTCAGCAGTTTTCCAACGGCGGAGGCAACGGCTGGTTTTTGTTGAAAAAAACTGCCCGCCTTAATACGAACGTCTAACCTAACTAATTGCATATCAGGATTATGCAAAGCAAAAACAGGAATCCCATTTTTTAATATTTGTTTTTGCGCTTTCAGTGGCTCAAAAGTCGGCATCGGATAAGTTTTTGGTTCAATGGCTCTCTCTAACATATTGATTATTTTTTTACTTCCTTACAAAGATACACAATTTTGACAATTAAAAATAAAAACCGTTTTTTAAATTGAGAATAGAGAATTAAAAATTGAGAATTATTTTTTTGCATTTTTGAATAAAAACGTTCTAAAAATTGCACAAAAATAATTGAGAATGGAAAATTATTTTTTTTAATATATTCACTCAATTCTCTACACTCTACACTCTGAATAGTGCTTTTTGTCGTTGTTCTTGTGAAGGGATGATGTCAAATATCATTGAAGAATTGTCTATTAGATTGATATAGAACAGTTTATCGTTCATTAAGTTGCCATAATTGCAAAGTAATTTAAAAACCTCATTGACTTGCCAACACGCAACAATGGCAGGTAAAATGCCGATAACGCCTAATTCTTTTTTCGGTCGGGCGGTCAGTTCAGCCTCGTCAGGGAAAAGGCAGCGATAAGTAGCCCCTTTTTTGTAATTGAGCAGAGCCATTTGTCCTTCGAGTTCGCAAATGGCGCCATAAATAAAAGGCTTATCCAAAGTTACACAAACATCGTTGATAAGATAACGAGTCGCATAATTGTCGCTCGCATCTATCACAATATCAACATTTTGTACTAATTGAGTTGCATTTTCACGTGAAAACCATTCATTATATGCTTCAATTTGTACTTGTGAGTTGAGTTCTGATAGAGTTTTCTTTGCCATTTCTGCTTTTGAGAGTCCGATTTGTGGCTCTCTGTACAAAACTTGTCGTTGCAGATTGTGCAAAGCGACCGTATCTGCATCAATAATTTTGAGTTGTCCAATGCCTGCCCCAACTAAATAGGGACATATCGCACTGCCCAAACCACCAACGCCCACCACCAACACACTCGCTTGTCGGATAGCCCTTTGTCCTTCTTCGCCAAATTGCGGAATAATTATCTGTCGTCTGTATCTGTCCATTTTTTTGCAAAATATATAAATTGCAAAATTACACTTTTTTTTTGATTGAGGAAAATATTTTTATGTATGCAAAATAAAATGCGACATTAACCAAAATACACCTGCACCTGCCAAATAGCCCAACAAAGCCCACAGACTGATTTTTTTCAAATACCAAATAAAATCAATTTTTTCCATTCCCATAATGGCAACGCCGGCAGCCGAACCAATAATAAGGATACTGCCTCCTGTCCCTGCACAATAAGCCAACATTTCCCAAAAAGCACCATCAACTGCAAAATGACCTTCCGCAATCGGATACATGCCCATCGCCGCCGCCACTAATGGAACGTTATCAACAATAGACGATAACGCACCTATCACAGTATCAATGATATAGATGTTGTCAATTTTGTTGAGCGTTGTGGCTAACAATTCCAAATGCCCTGCGGATTGCAAACATGCCACCGACATCAATATCCCCAAAAAGAAAAGAACACTTGGCGTATCTACTTTTTGAATAATGGTGGAAATATCTAATCGACTGTACTGCTTGTCTTTACGGTGCATAATTTCAGTAACAATCCACAAAATACTCAATCCGAATAAAATCCCCAAATAAGGTGGCAAATGAGTAATGCTTTTAAATATTGGTGTAAAAAGCAAAGAGCCAACACCCAGCAAAAAAACAATATTGCTCTGTAATTTGGGTATTGTTGGTGTATCAGTATTGACCACATTATCAGGACGTTTCAAATTACCTTTCATTTTAAAAGAAAGTATTGTCAAAGGAATAACCAACGACACAAGGCTTGGCAAAAACGTTTCTCTCATAATGGCAGCCGCCGTAATATTGCCTTTAATCCAAAGCATAATCGTGGTAACGTCTCCAATGGGTGTCCATGCGCCACCCGCATTGGCAGCCAAAATGACCATCCCTGCAAAAAACCACCGCTCTTTTTGCTCATCAATCAATTTACGCAACAAAGCACACATAACAATAGAAGTTGTTAGATTGTCCAAAACAGAAGACATAAAAAAAGTAATTAAACTAATCACCCACAACAACTTACGCTTATTCGTGGTCGTAATACGGTCAGTAATAATGGCAAAACCGTTGTGCCTATCCACCGTCTCCACAATGGTCATTGCGCCGAGCAGAAAAAATAAAATTTCGGAAGTGCTTCCCAAATGTTCTACCAATTCCGAATTGTTGTGAAAACCGCCCATCAAAGCGTAAATTCCCCACAAAATCACCGCCAAAAACAATGCCGTTGCCGACTTATTGATTTTCAGCGGATGCTCAAGGGCTATCATTGTATAGCCCAAAACAAAAATCACTATTATCAATGTAAAATACATAAAATTAAATTATTTAATTTAAAACATAAAATGCAAAGATACACAATTTGCAACAATTTTGTGTTAAATTTATATTAACAAATTGTGAAATAATTGAGATTAAGTGTAGAGAACAACGTTTTTTTTGCATTTTGGGATAAAAGCGTTCTAAAATTTGGAAAAATTTTGTCCATTCCCCATCCTGCAAGGACAATACTTTCCTAACCGCAGGTTGCTACCTGCGGTATTTGATAATGCTCCCACCACTGTCTAAAAGACAGAACTTATTTTTTCCCCGCAGGTCGCACTGCGGTTGCCCTGCGGTTATGAAATTTAAACCTTTCAGTTTTTTATATAATCCTGCTAATCACATAAATCATACGAAAATCAAAGTTCAGACAACACAAGTAAAGACGTTGCGTGCAACGTCTCTACACTCTACACTCTGAAAAAAAAGGCTTTATATTTTTAATCCAAAAAATTGTGTATCTTTGCAAAACCCTAAAAAAATGTAGGGGATTTGTTAATAAAAAATATTTTAATAAACAATAATTGGTCATTATAAAAAAGGTAAGAAGATGTCAAAGATGATGAAGATGTCAGATGTACTCGGTAGAGTAGAATGCAAAGGTGAACATATTGTGTATAAAGCGATATGCAGTAAGTGCGGTTTTGGGGAAGGCAATATTTTGTGTCATGATTTTACAATGCAGGCTATTGCTATGCAACTGTTTGCTTATCAAGCATTTACCCCCCCCCCCCCAACTACTTGATAATCAAGCAGTTACGAACATTTTGGGAAAATATTAATTTCAAACCACTAAATATGGGTGGGCGTAATTCCGTGAAAAATAAGTCAATACAATATTCGGAGGGTATTAAAAACCAAGTTAATAATTATTTCCGTAATATAATATTTAATCCATAAATAAAACAAAAAATATGAATTTTTTATATCATTTTAATATAACAAAAATATACACCCCTCAGCATAGATTATATATGACATATAAAAGAGCAATTTATGTCTTCAAAGCGAGCATTACGATGCTCGTTTTGGGGGTGTTGTTTTTAAATAGTACACAAATTTTCTCCCAAACCTCCCAGCGTTACTATTGGGTAGGTGGCGGTGTTGATAACAATTGGGGAAATATTTCCAATTGGAGTAGTAGCAGTGGCGGTATTGCTTCGGCGGGCATTACGCAGGCACCTGCCAACGTGAATACCTGCATCTTTGATGCCAATTCTTTTCTCAACGGAGACAGCACTATCGACATTACCGGAGCAGTGCAATGCGATAGTTTGCTTTTCCTAAACGCCACCCACAAAGCCAAATTGGTCTTTGCGGGCAATGCCTCGCTCTCTATTTACGGCTCACTCGAACTGCAAGCAGGGATGCGGTTTGACAATAATTATCAATTTAATTTTAACTCCAACCGTCCCAACGAAAGCATAAGAACTAATGGTGTTAATATGGTCAGCGTTTATCCTTACTACACTTA
>JAISTU010000063.1 GCA_031272415.1 Bacteroidales bacterium
AAAAAAAGCACACTGACGCAAGCGAAAATCACTTACGTCAATGCGACTAATAACACATTAACAATAAAAATTATAAATTATTGATAACGCATTTGCAACGGAAACCAACCAATGCGGACGGCTCGCTTACATTTTCAAATCGCAAACCATAAACGGTTACACCTGTTACGACTTTTTTGTTTTGCGTCATCTCTTGTGCATTATCAATAATCCCTGTTACGGTTTTTGCATTCTCATCCACCGCACGCAATCCTGTTTTAGGATTTTTGTCGCTCTGCAAATCATAAGCAGCCTGTAAATCAGCCTCTTCAGGGAGGGAATAGATATACTGCTGTTTAGATTTTTTAGATTGCAGTTCTTTGTTTACATTATCTGTTCGCCAGCCACAGTACATTTTCATCTGTTGATAGGTGATGCCTACCATTGGATAATTTCTGTACTTGCTGTCGGTGAGATAATTTTCACTGCCGTACGCTTTTGTGCAAATTTCATGATTAGGTAAAAAATCTGCATATTTTTGAGGCTTTTCACTAAAAACTTTTTTGTAAAACTCCAAAAATAAACACCAATCACCTACCGTAACTTCGTGTGCATCTATGTACGTGTTCGTACTTTTATTGATTAACACAAGTTCATTCTTTCCACCGTCTGCCATTGTTGCATTTGCAAACATCAGACTTACTGTTGCTACTAAAAACATTTTCCTCATTGTACAACTTCTTTTTATATTTGTTACTAACTAATTTAATTTTCTACTTTATTCTGTTTTTTAAACTTTTTGCTGCCTTCGTACAGTTCATATTTATAAAAACTACACTCCAAGGCTCCATTAAACAATTTTAATTTTTTTGTCGGGCGTAATCCCAAATTTTTCATTGCTGATTTATTGGCGCTTAACACCCACGCTACTGTATTGATATAATTTTGTTTCAAAACGTTGCCTACATTTTGATAAAAATTTTCAATCTCTTGAATATCAATGCGTTCACCGTAAGGTGGATTGATAATGATATGTGAGGGTGTGCTGATAGGACAACTCTCTATAAAATCGCCCGTTGATAAAGTTATAACATCCTCAAAATGAATAATTTTAAGGTTCTCTTTGAGTGCATTTATATACATTGGCTCTATGTCATTGCCACGAATTTTGTATTCAAAAGGAACTATTTTTTCATTGGCATCTTTTTTTACTTTTCGCCACAATTTGGCATCAAAATTTCGCCATTTCATAAACCCAAAATTTTTCCGAAAATAGGCTGCCGGTGTATTGGTCGCCAACATTGCCGCTTCTATGAGCAATGTCCCCGAACCACACATAAAATCAATAAAATCACAATCTTTTTGCCAGCCACTTAACGCTATCATTCCTGCTGCCAACACCTCACTGAGGGCTGCCGGATGAAGAGCCGTTTTGTAACCCCTTTTATGCAAAGATTCACCCGAAGTATCAACATACACAAAACATTGATTTCCAATAGTATAAATATTTATTTGCAGGTCAGGATTTTTTTTATTTACAGTCGGACGTTGCCCTAAAAAATGCCTAAAACGGTCGCAAATCGCATCTTTTGCCAACAAAGCAGCATACATCTGATTGTCAAAAATGCTATCACAAGCCTGACTAACCATGGCTTCCACGCAAAATGTACCTTTTTTATTGAGATATTTCTCAAATTCAATATTAAAAATCTTTTCATAAAATTGCTTATTACTCTTAAAATAAAACACCGTTACCGTCTGCAAAACTTTCAATACAGTGCGACAACAATAATTTATTTTATAAATCAACTCCGTATCGCCAAAAAATTCTACTGCACGGGTCAAAATTTTTACATTTTCACCGCCCAAATACTCAATTTCAGCAGCAGCAATTTCTTCCATATCTGAAAAAGTTTTAGCGACTAAACGCCTTTTCCCCGTCATTTTGCCCATTTTCTCTTACAAATTTGCATACAAAAAAATCTTTTTTTATTCCAATGATTGTCCATCAAATTTCCCTTTTTTACAAAAATACACAAATTTTTTAATTGAGAGTTGAAAGTGATTTAAGCAATTTAATTATATTTATTGTATTTTGCACTGCAAACTGAAAAAAAAATCAATCTTCTGAAATTGCTTCTACCGCGTGGCGATAGGCAGAAAACAAATTGGCACGCGAAATAAACCCATAATATTTATTGTTTTCATCTAAAACTACCATATTATAAAGGTCATTGCTTTTGAATTTTTCTGCTACTTCAAAAATGGACTCCTCCGGATGTATGGAAACGGTAGGCATAAAAGCCAAATTCTTAACCATCACAGTATCATACTTTTGCGGCTCAAAAATAATTTTTCTTACATCGTCCATAATCACAATTCCAAAAAAATGTTCATCCTCATCTACAATAGGGAAAATATTGCGAGTAGAATTGGCAATTGTATTGACCAAATCACGCAATTTATCTTCCGGTTTTAATGTTAGGAAGTCTTTCTCTATCAATGTTTTAACGTTTAATTGTCGCATAGCACGTTTGTCTTTATCGTGTGTAATCAAGTCGCCCGATGCGGCTAAAGATTTGGTATAAACAGAATATTTTTCAAAACGATGAAACAAAAGATAAGCAGGAACAACGGTGATAATAATAGGAACAAACAATTGATAACCGCCTGATATTTCGGCAATTAAGAACACTGCCGTCAATGGGGCTTGCATAATGCTCCCCATAACTCCTGCCATACCTGCCAACGTAAAATTGAGTACGGAAAGTTCCCACCCAAAAAGCGTATTGAGCAAAATAGCCAACAAACTGCCCGCAATTGCACCCAAAAATAAAGCAGGTGCAAAAACACCTCCAATTCCACCCGCACCGGTGGTCAATGCAGTTGCAAAAGTCTTGAAAATCAATAACATAAATAAAAATGCTATTAACAGCCAACGATTGTACCTAAAATAAAAAAGCGGACTATTGCTAAACAATTCGCTGATATTGTCGTGCATTAAAGCCGCAATTGTGTTGTATCCTTCACCAAAAAATGACGGAAAAAAGAATATCAAAACACTCAACGCCACACCTCCGAGCAGAATTTTTACAAATGTGTGTTTGATACGAGAAAAAAACTTTTCAATTTTCCCTGCTACTCGAATGTAATACAGTGAGTATAAACCTGTTACAAATCCTAAAAGAATATATAAAGGCAAATTTTGCATTTCAAAAGTCGGCATAACGGGGGTTGAAAACATAATTGTTCTGCCCAAAATCAAAAAAGACATACTCGCCGCCACCGTCGCCGATATTAACAAAGGCAAAAGAGATGCAGTAGTAAAATCCAACATCAGTACTTCAATCGCAAAAATAACACCTGCAATAGGGGCATTAAAAATTGCCGAAACAGCCGCCGTTGCTCCACATGCCACCAAAAGAATAACACTACGCTCACTGAGATTAAAAAATTTACCCAATTGAGACCCCATTGCAGAGCCCGTGAGCGTGATAGGGGCTTCCAAACCAACCGAGCCACCAAAACCTACCGTCAGCGTCGAGGCTACAATCGAAGAATAAGTATGATGCGACTTCAAACGCCCCCCTGTTGAACTCATTGCATACAAAATCTTACTCACTCCATGCGACAAATCATCTTTGATAAACAATTTGACAAATAAAACCGTCAAAATGATACCAATGATAGGAAACGCAAGGTAAAGATAGTTGAATTGACTGTCAGGGAAAGCATTTTCCAAAGTCTGCTGCGTAAAATGCACTGCACTTTTGAGTACAATTGCAGCAATCGCTGCCGTAACACTTACCAATACACTCAATATCAACACTTTATTTCGCTCCGACAATTGACGGAACAACTCTATCGTTTTGCGATAAAAATATACAAATTTATTCATTAAAAAAACAGATTTTTTACTTTTTTTCGTACCGTATTGCTAATCATATTTAAGAAAACGCAGAAAAAAAAATATTATTGCGTGGAAGTTAAAAGTGGAGATATTCCTTTTTTTCAGAGTGTAGAGTGTAGAGTGTAGATTATTTTTTTACATTGTCTGAACTTTGATTTTGAATGATTTTAATGATTTATGTGATTATCTAAAATCATAATTCTAAAATCATGCTAATCATA
>JAISTU010000071.1 GCA_031272415.1 Bacteroidales bacterium
TTAAAAAATTGTCTGAACTTTGATTTTCATAAGATTTTTTTGTCTGAACTTTGATTTTCGTATGATTGATGTGATTATTATGATTTTAAAATTGTGATTATAGATAATCACATAAATCAAAAAAAATCATTCAAAATCACAGTTCAGACAATGCAAAAAAAATCTACACTCTACACTCTGCACTCTACACTCTACACTCTACACTCTGCACTCTACACTCTACACTCTACACTCTACACTCTACACTCTAATCGGCAGGGTCTCAATTGTTGTCTAATTTAAAAATCAAAAATTCAGCATAAAAGTTATCCCAAAGGGGATTTGACTATTGAATGCCAAAGGAGAGTAGGATTTTGTCAATGGCATGACCGATAATGCCAAATTATCAGAAATATCAAAACTCAACAAATGCGCATCTACAACCGCATCCACAATGTTGAGCAAATACCAAACCACTGCCCCTAAAATGGCATATTCCATACTCCGCTGATAATATTGTTTGTTAAATTCCACATTTACTCTCGGCTCGTTAGCAAAGCGATTGGCACTGTCGGAGTGATTTATTCTGTAACGAAGTTCATCCCTGTACATCACAAATTTTTGTCCATAATAATAAATCACCGTCCCCACGCCGCCAAACCCTACATATACTATCGGAATTTTCCAATATTTTCGGTTATATCCTTGTCCTAATCCGGGCAATGCCGCCGAAAGCCAACCCGCCGTGCGTGGTGAATGCACTTGTGGCTGAATATCAGTGCTGTCGGATGTTGTTTTTTTCGATTTTGTTGTTTTATTATCTTTTTTGGCAACACTGTCAGGCAAATTTAATAACGTATCGGATGAGTTGGCATTTTTATTTTCCGATTTAATTATTTGACTATCAGGAATTTGCGGAATTGTATCTTGTGCATTTGCACAAAACAAAAACACAAATATCAACAAAATATTCCAACCAATAATTCTCAAATACGACATAAAATTTGCAAAAATGAATATTTTTATTCTAAAATCAGACAAATTTTCGCGTAATTGCCTTTTGAGCCGCATCCACAATATCTTCTTCTGTGAGGTGAAATGCTGCCATCAATTCTTCGGGGGTCCCGCTTTCGCCAAAACGGTCATCTACTGCCACATATTCTTGCGGAGAAGGTATATTTCTGACCAAAATTTGTGCAATCGTATCGCCCAAACCGCCATTGATAAGATGTTCTTCGGCGGTAACTACGGCTCTCGTTTTGCGAACTGATTTTATAACTTTCTCAGTATCAATAGGTTTAATAGTGTGAATATTGATAACCTCTGCCGAAATATCTTTTTGATGTAAAATATATGCAGCCCTTATTGCCGGATACACCAAATGCCCTGTTGCAAAAATGGTTACATCACTTCCTTCGTTCATAATCAATGCTTTACCAATTTTAAAAACATGATTTTCTTGTGTAAAATTAGGCACTTTCGGACGCCCAAAACGCAGATAAACAGCCCCTTCATACTCCGCAATCGCCATAACAGCGGCTTTGGTTTGATTAAAATCACAAGGATTTATAACCGTCATATTGGGCAAACTTTTCATCATGCCAATATCTTCCATAACTTGATGCGTAGCACCGTCTTCGCCCAACGTAATCCCCGCATGTGAGCCGCAAATTTTAACATTGGTATTGGAATAGGCAACCGACATGCGAATTTGGTCAAGCGCCCGTGTAGTGCAAAAGTTCGCAAAAGAGCCAACAAACGGTATTTTGCCCGAAATAGCCATGCCCGCTGCGATGCCTATCATATTTGCCTCCGCAATCCCTGTCTGGTAAAACCTATCAGGAAACATCTTCGCAAATCCGTCCATTTTCACCGAACCTGTTAAATCTGCGCATAATGCCACTACATTTTCAAACTTTTTTCCCGCCTCTGTTAATCCTTCTCCAAATCCGGCACGGGTTTCTTTATATTCTGTACATTTAAAATCCTGCATACTGCAATCAATATTTACTTTCTTACAAAGATACACAAATTCTTCAATTAAAAATTAAAAACTTTTTTAATTGAGAATTGAAAATGGAGCATTGAGAATGACTTTTTATCCATTTTTAAAACAAATTTCTCCCAAAATGCAAAAAAAATCTCTCCACTTTCCACTCTAATTTTTCATGGTTTTATTTGCCATCTGCCGTATTTTATCAAAGTTTCTAAACCTAATAAAATAAGGGCTATCAACAAAAATGGAAAAAATGCTTCCGGTCGATTGGTAAAATGAGTTTCTGTTATTTTGGATTTTTCCATTTGGTCAATTTGGTCGTAAATTTGTTCCAATGCCTTTTTATTTTTGGCTCTATAATATTGACCACCGGTAGATTGTGCAATTTCTTTGAGTAATGCTTCATCAATTTCCACTTTTGAATACATTATGCCATAAGGAGTTGAAATGGGGGCTTCACCTATTGTTCCGCAGCCGATAGTATAGACTTTGATGCCATATTCTTTTGCCATTTCAGCCGCAGAAATAGGGTCAACATAGCCTCTATTGTTCATGCCGTCCGAAAGCAGAATGATAATTTTGGTTTTGGCTTCGCTGGTACGCAACCGATTGACCGCCGTACCCAGTCCATCGCCGATAGCAGTGCCGTCTTCAATGAGACCAAATTTTACGTTCTCCAACGAAGAAAGCAAAGTCGGGTAATCAGTAGTGAGCGGACATTTGGTGTATGCCTCGCCACTATAAACGACCAAACCAATTTTATCTGTTGTTCTGTTTTTGATAAAATTTTTGATAACTTGTTTGCAGGCTTCCAAACGATTAGGTGAAAAATCCATTGCGGTCATGCTCGAAGATATATCCAACGCCATGACAATATCTATCCCTTCTACATGAACTTGTTTTTGAGAAACTGATTTTTGGGGACGTGCCAATGCAATGATTATCAATGAAATAGATAATATTCTCAACACAAATGGCAAATGTCGTAAACGTGTTCTTGTGGCAGAAACGGCTGTCGAAAATGGAGCAGCCGTTGAAACCGAAAATGAAGCCCGCGATTTATACATCTTTAAAATATACCATGCAATGGCTATGGGAATAAACAGTAATAGCCACAGTATCTGTACATTAGCAAATTCTATATCTCTAAAAAAAGCAATTATTTCTGACATATTATTTTTCTAAAATAGGATTATTATTTTCTTTTTGTGAAATTTCTTCTGTTTTTTTGGTAGATTCTACAAATTCTATTGCGTTCTCGTAATGCCTTGTAATTAAATGAGTTACAGGTTCTTTTTTAGCAAATTTTACCAAATCTGCATATCTCAATATATTGTCTAAATTTTCCAAATTTTGGGAGGAAATGTGTTGCAATTTAATGGTATCCATAATTTCATCAGACACCATCTCCATTGCATTGATTGCCCAACGATTGAATATGTAGTTTCGCAAAATATCACTTAATTTGCTGTAATACATTTTATTAAATCCTTTTTCGGGCAATTTTTCCGCATTTAACATTTTTAATGCATTCAAAGCAATAACATGCGCCGGCAATTGAATTTTTGGAGCGGATTTTATACCTTTTTTTGACTTTTTACGCAAATAACGAACAAGGAAAATAATGCCTACAATTAAGGTTACCAAAGCGATTGCAGAGATAACATACGGTACAATTTCTTGCCACGTGAACGGAACTGTCAAAGGCGGTTTGATGTCTTTAAATGCCGTAGCCGTATCCACGACAATCGTTTGTACTGCCAACAAAATTGAGTCCGTACTTGCCAAAAGGGTAGAATCTGTGGTAAAAAATGAAAAAGCAGGAATTACATAACTCCCTGAATCAAAAGAAGTTATTATTATTTTTTGCGACAAAGTGTAAATGCCTGTTTTAGGATTTTGAGCAGTATCAATTTCCTGTTTTTCAACGACTTCAATTCCTGTTATGCAAGTGTCGCAAAATTGCGGAAATAACACATTTTGTAAATTTTTGCTCTCAAAATACAAAAAAAGTGCTGTTTGGTCGCCAATAGTTATTTGAGTGGTATCTATTTTGGCAACAGCCTTATTTTGCGCCATCGTTACCGCAATGCTTGCTGTCAAAAAAATGTTTATTAAAAGTAACTTTCTCATTATCAATATTTTATTTAGACCGATTTTTAAATAATGTTATCAATGAAGGAATATAATCTTTGTGAGTGAACAAAGTGATGGCATCTGTTTTTGTTTTTTTGAATATTGTATCTAATTGATTATCATGGTTTTGCCACCAATTTTGATAATATTTTTGAAAGTCAGCACCGGACGTGTTGACCACTTTTTGTTTGCCCGTTTGCAGGTCATTGATTTGCAAAAGACCAATTTTTGGCAAACAATATTCGCCTTTATCCCTAATCCGGATGGCTGAAATATCGTGTTTTTTGCCCGCAATAAGCAATGCTTTTTCAAAATTTGGATTCATAAAATCCGAAATCAAAAAAGCCATACATTGTTTTTTTATCACTTTAACCAAATATTCCAACGCCAAAGCAATATCACTTTGAGATGTTTGCACGGAATGATTTAATAACTCTCTGATTATCTGTAAAATATGACTTCTCCCTTTTTTAGGAGGAATAAATTTTTCTATATTTTTATTGAAAAAAATGACCCCCACCTTGTCGTTATTAGTGATTGCCGAAAATGACAAAACGGCAGCAATCTCCGTAATGAGGTCTTTTTTGTTCATCTGTTGAGTGCCAAAAAGCGAAGAAGAGCCGGTGTCTATGAGCAACATAAGTGTCAATTCCCGCTCCTCCTCAAAAATTTTGACATACGGCTGATTAAAGCGAGCCGTAACATTCCAATCTATATTCCGAATGTCATCGCCATAAGAATATTGACGTACTTCGCTGAAAGTCATACCTCTACCTTTAAATGCACTGTGGTACTGACCCGAAAATACTTGCTGTGAAACCGCTTTTGTACGAATTTCAATTTTACGAACTTTCTTAATTAACTCTTTTGTTTCCACTTCTTTAAATCAAAAATAATAAATAACAACGAAAATAAATGAAATTTATTGTGTTTTTAATTAAATCTCATTTCATCACGCTCACTTTTCCTTGAAATTCTTTTTTTGTGCCGTTGTTGTCAACAAGGAGCAGTTTGTAGGTATAGACAGTGTTGGCTTCGACAAAAGTGCCGTTGACTGTGCCGTCCCAAGCGA
>JAISTU010000110.1 GCA_031272415.1 Bacteroidales bacterium
AAATTTTGACTCGTGCAAAGCCACTGATGAAGAGTATCTTGTTGCCGTTATCCCTACTATTATCATTTTTAAAAATGGCGAAGAGGTTAAACGATATGTCGGGCTTACTTCAAAAGAACAACTAATTACAGATTTAAAAGAAATAATCAAAAAAGCACAATAAATATTCACTATATTTCGCTTTTTTTGTCTGATTACCCTTATTAACAAAAAAAATAAGGGTAATGGTGGGGGGTATTTTTTGGGCTACTAAGGGTGCTTTGATAAATAAGGGTTTTATAATTTTATAAAAATCTTGGTAATCATTAAAATCATTCAAAATCAAAGTTCAGACAAGGGGAAGGTAGAGACGCTGCGTGCAACGTCTTTACAATCATAAAATAATCTACACTCTGAAAAAAAACCTTATTTATTGAGGTTCCCTTAGTAGCAAGAATTTTTCTATTAATTTCCCTTATTCCCTTATTAACAAAAAAATAAGGGAAATGGTGGGGTATTTTTTTGGCTACTAAGGGTGCTTTAATAAATAAGGGTTTTTATAGTTTTATAAAAATCATAATAAATCACGCAAATCATTCAAAATCATAGTTCAGACAAATTTTAAAATCATCCCGACTTCGGCGGTTTCAATTTGTAAACAAAAGAGTATCAGCACATTACAATTTAGCAGGGGGAGCACTACATTTTAAAAATCCGCTCATAAAAATATAAAACATTGATAATCAAGTAGTTAAAATTTTCTCAAAATGACAAGACCATCGAAGTCGGGATAAACAAAAAAAAATCAATTTTCCATGTCGGAATTATTGCATCAAAAATGGGGTCTATATATTGGTGGCAAAATCTTCATTTTTTTCGCCAAAAAAAATCCTATTTTTGGGTTTTTGTTGCCATTTTTTGGACATTTTGAATTTGGGTTTGGGGGGATTTTTAAAAATATAAATTGAAAAAAGTGATTTTTGATTTTTGAAAAAGCGTTATTTTACAATGCTTATATGGCTATTTTTAGGGAAAAAGTTTTCAACAATTACCCTGTTCAAAACTTTTTTGTTTTTTTTGCAAAACTTTCAATTTTTTTAGTATTTTTGTATTTTATAAAAATGTTTTATCAACTAATGACGAAAAAGCGTAAATTTATACAGATATTTGTGGTTGCGGTGCTACTGGGTGGAGTGGTGCTTTACTTTGCATTTGTCAAGGAGCAGGGCTACCAAAAAATTGAGTATCAAATTGAATATCAATCAGATACACTTTTTTTGGAGGAAGATTTACGACAATATGTTCATTCAAACTGTCCGAAGGTGATTGGTAAATTGTCTGACAGTGTAAATTTGACTGAATTTGAGCGTATTGTGGATAAATATCCCTATTTAGAGTCGGCAGATGTGGTCAATAATTTTGGTGTTTTAGTAATTAAAGCATTGCAACACAAGATATTATGTAAAGTTTATACGTCAGACGGTTCTCAATATTTTCTTTCGGCGACAGGGAAAATGGTACCTGCAAAGAAGCGTTCAGCAGGCAGAGTTATTATTGTAAATGGCACTATATCAGATAAATACAATCCCAATATAGATTTGAGCAAATGGGATAGTTTGAAAACCAAATCAGGCTCAAAAATCAAAGAATATCCTCCTCTGTATACCGTTTGGAAAATATTGCAATACATTGAAAATGACCACTTTTGGAAAGCAGAAATAGGACAAATTTATGTCAATTCAAAAAAAGAAATTGAGTTAGTGCCTGTTGTGGGCAATCATACGGTCATTTTTGGAAAATTAGACCCTTATATAGACCCTCAAATTGATATAGAAACCAAATTTGCAAACTTAAAAGATATTTATACTAATGGGTTTAAAATAAAAAAGTGGGATAAATATAAAAGCGTTAATTTAAAATTTGGCATGGAGCATGTACCCTGTCAAACAAGAGAATATAATTTTAATTCATATATTGAGCAAAAAAATGAGACTAAAAAAGAAAAAAAGTGAATACCCTACGCCTAAAATTGCAGTAGGTTTGGATATAGGGACTACAAAAGTAGTTTGTTTTGTTGGAGAGAGAGATTTTGAGAGCGGAAAAATTAAGATATTGGGGCATGGAGAATGTGCATCATTTGGAGTTATACGTGGTCAAATTATCAATTTGAAGCAGACTTGCGATGCCATTAAACAAGTTATCAAAACGGCTTCGGAGCGGTCGGATGTTACCATTGACACGCTGACGGTTGGCATTGCCGGACAATTTATCAATAACAATCGCCAATTGGGGGAAATTAAACGCAAAGATGCCAATGCTATCATTACGCAAGTTGATGTTGAGGAGTTGACCAATAGCATGTTTAAGGTTATTTTTCAGCCCGGAGTGCAATTGATATATCCTTCTCCGCAAGAATATACGGTTGATAGTATTACCGGTATTATTGACCCCATTGGAGTGGTGGGGTCGCAATTTAGTTCTGTTTTCAATCTTATTACAGGTGCGTCTTCTCATATTACGAATATAGTACGGTGTATAAAAGAGTGCGGATTGAAGATGGAATGTCTTCTCCCTGAGCCGATTGCGTCTGCGGAGGTGGTTATCAATGAGCCTGAAAAAGAAGTTGGTGTTGCTGTTGTTGATATTGGAGGTGGAACGACAGATATAGCCGTTTATACAAACAAAATATTGAGACATGTGGCAGTTATTCCCATTGGTGGTGAGGTGATTACGGATGATATAAGGGCAGTTTTTGCAGGAATAACCAAAGAAGTTGCCGAAACAGTCAAAATTAAGCATGGAAAATGTTTGCCTAATTCCGCAGAGAGCAATGAAAGCATTACCATTCCGGGGATTAACGGCAGAGACCCTATCAATATTCCGATTGTAGAATTGGCAAAAGTGATAGCATCAAGAACGGAAGAGATAATTACAAGGGTTGTGGAAGAGTTGAAATCGGTGGATTGTTTTGATAATTTAGGCTGCGGATTGGTACTTACCGGTGGTGGCTCAAAATTAAAATATATCAAAGAATATACCGAATTTTTAACAGGAAAATCTGTCCGTATCGGCAATCCGGAGCAAAAAATTATTTTGGATAAAGAATCGCCTCTATTTCACCCAAAATATGCTACCGGTTTGGGGCTGATGACTTTAAGCATTGAAAAAGAGGAAGAATTAACTTCTGATATTGAGGAAGAAGACAAAACAAATAATGAAAAGAAAGAACCGAAAGAAAAAAAATCGTTTCATCCTTGGAAAAGATTAACAGATATATATGAACAATTATTGGCAGATATAGAAAATTCGGAAGATGATGATGACGACTAATTAACTTACTGATAATCAATAAATTAGAAAATAAAAAAATTTAATAATAATAGATAAACCATTTTAATATAGTTAGCAATATGGAAGATAAAAATTTACATTCCACAGGAATCAATTTAGACATCCCAACAGGGGACAACATTTTAAAGCCGATTATCAAAGTGATGGGTGTCGGCGGAGGCGGCGGTAATGCGGTCAGACACATGTACCTTACCGGTATTACAGACGTAGATTTTATTGTTTGTAATACAGACTGTCAAGCCTTGTCATCGAATCCGGTAGCCGTGAAGATACAATTGGGCGAAGGATTTGGGGCAGGCGGTAATCCTGACATTGCCAGAGAAGCAGCATTGGCGAGCGAAGAGAGTGTAAAAGCAGCCCTTGTAGGGACAAAAATGCTCTTTATTACGACCGGAATGGGCGGCGGTACAGGTACAGGTGCTTCGCCAATTATAGCCTCTATTGCCCGCGAGATGGGCATTTTGACGGTAGGCATTGTTACGTATCCTTTTTGGTTTGAGCAGGCGAATAAGTTTGCTATTGCGGATGAAGGTATCAAAGAATTAGGGCAAAATGTTGATGCTCTGATAGTTATCAAAAATGATGCCCTAAAATCTTATTATGGAGACCTCCGCCTCGGACAGGCATTTGCCAAAGCGGATGACGTACTCCTTCAGGCAGCCAAAAGCATTGCAGAAATCATCACTGTTGAAGGCGTTATCAACCGAGATTTTAATGATGTCAAATCCATTCTCGAAAATAGCGGCTCCGCCATTATCAACAATTATGAAGCCGAAGGAGAAGACCGTGCAACAGAAGCCATTCAATCGGCTCTCAGTTGTCCATTGCTCGAAAATAATATGGTTCATGGTGCCGAAAAAACGCTGATTTATGTCTCTTACAGTCATGAATATGAGATTACTCTTAACGAATTGGATACAATTATGGAAATATTGTCCAATGCGACTTGCAATATGAAAGAGAAATTTATTTGGGGGCATGGTTATGATGACTCATTAGGTAAAAGTCTCAAAGTTACGCTGATTGCAAGTTGTTTGCATAACAGAGCAGGTGAATATTATGCAAGTTCGGTATTGCCGAAAAATGAACAAAAAGAGCCACAACTTGCACCTCAACCGCCGGTATTGCAGCCCTCAACAGCCCCGCAAATGCCTGATATAAAGGAAAATAATACACCCTCAACGAAAAAATCTTTTCTGAGTAATGACGACTTGAGAAATAAAACACCGGAGGAAATAGAAGAGTATATTAAAAAATCAAGGGGAAATATTAGTAATTCGTGTGCAAGCAATTTTAATAACAATCAATATTCTGAGGCACAAGTAGATACGACAGGTTTAAAAAATTCTACTTCTGCGTATCTCAATGTGCTTGATTAAAGAAGTATAAGTTTAATAATCAATTGGTTAGGTAAAGCAATTATCAAATATGATGACAGATTTTGAATTGTTTTTTAAACCGGTTGTGTTGGAAAGGTTACATTTTGTAGCCTCATCATCCAATCGGTTTGGAGACAAAATAGATATACATACAGTAGGACATTTTCCTCATTTTGAGGGAGTTAGTGTAGCATTGATAGGCATTGAAGAAGAGCGCGGCTCAAAGGACAACAAAGGCTGTGGTATGGGTGCAGATGCTATCAGAGAGCAATTGTATCCGCTCTTTTATGCACCAACTATGCCAAAAATGCTTGATTTGGGCAACCTTATCTCCGGCAAAACGCTCAAAGATACTTACGCCATACTTGCCGATATTGTGGAAACTTTGCTCAAAAACAATATTATTCCCATTTTGTTGGGCAGCAGTCAGGACATCACTTTTGCTAACTATTTGGCTTATGAGCAATTACAACAAGTGGTCAATATTGTTTCTATAGATTCAAAATTTGATATTGGAAATTCGGAACAACCCATTGATTCTCATAATTTTGCAGGTGTAATTGCCGCCCGACAGCCCAATTTTTTGTTCAATTACAGCAATATAGGTTATCAAACTTATTTTGTCAGTCATGAGGACGTTGCGCTGATGGACGATTTATTTTTTGACGCCTTCCGATTGGGTTTGGCAAAAAAAGATATATTTGAGTGCGAGCCGGTGGTAAGAAATGCAGATATATTTTCCTTAGATATGGGGTCTTTATGCTATTCAGTATCACCTGCTTGCAGATATATTTCGCCCAACGGTTTCACAGGTGTAGAGATTTGTCAATTAGCCTATTTTGCAGGATTGAGCAACAAAATTAGTTCATTTGGTATTTATGAATACAATCCGCTTTGCGATGTATGCTCCCAAAGTGCGATGTTGATTGCTCAGGTTATTTGGTACTTTTTAGACGGCATTTCTAAACGAACAGACGAGCATCCGGCTCTAACTCCCGGTAGATTTAACAAAATTACAGTTGTTTTTGAAAATCTGTATGATGTTATTTTTTACCGCAGTAAAGTCAGTGGAATGTGGTGGATGGAGGTGCCGATAGACCCCGTTCTGCAACAAAAATATAATAAACATTATTTAGTGCCTTGTTCTGCAAAGGATTATCAAACCGCCTCCAAAAATGATATTCTACCAGAACGATGGTTACAAACATTTAAAAAAATTAAACCCAGCAAAAAAAGTTGAGAATAAGAGAGATTCAATTAAAAATTAAAAGATTGTAGGGGCAAGGCAAGCCTTGCCCAAAATAGTAGAGAGATAGAGAGTTATTTTTTGTTCAATTTTAGAACGTTTTTATGCAAAAATGCAAAAAAATAATTCTCAATTTTCATTTCTCAATTTTCAATTGAAAAAAATGTGTAATTTTGTAAATAAGTAGCAAATTATTAAATGTAATTTTGAAATTATGGAAAAGCAGAGCATACAAAGGAATATTTTTACGGTTGTTAAAAATTATATTTTTATTGGATTTGGATTGGCGCTTTTTGCGTTTGGGTGGTCGGCATTTTTGATACCTAATGAACTTATGGGTGGCGGTGTCAGCGGTGTGGCTACTTTGATTTATTTTGCAACAAAGACCATTCCAATAGGCGTTTCTACATTGATAATCAATCTATTACTTGTGGCAATCGGTTACAAAATTTTGGGTAGAAAATTTGCTACAACAACCATTATTTGCACGGTATTATTGTCGGCATTTTTTTCTATTATGCAAAATTTATTTCCCAAACCGCTGGTAGAAGATGATGTATTTTTGTGCTCTTTGATAGGTGCAATGCTTTCGGGTGTGGGTGTAGGAATTGCGTTACATTGCGGAGGGAATACAGGCGGAACTGATATTATTGTATTGATAGTCAATAAATACCGCAATATTTCCTACGGCAGATTGTCGCTTTTTATCAATGTGATGATTATTGGCTGTTCGTATTTGATTGTGCAAAAGATTGATTGTTTGGTATATAGTTATGTGAGCATGATTGCCTACACATTTACGTCCGATTTAGTGATTGACGGTTATAGACAGACATTTCAGATTATGATTTTTTCTTCCAAAACGAAGGAAATTGCAGAGCGTATTAATCAAGATATGCACCGCGGCGCAACATTGATTAAGGGCTATGGTGCTTATACTAAGCAAGATATGGACATCCTGTTGGTAATTGCACATCGGAGCGATAGATTGAATATTACCCGAATTGTCAAACAAATTGATAGCAACGCCTTTGTCAGTATCGCTAAAACGACTACTGTATTTGGCAAAAATTTTGATACATTACGCTTATAAATAAAAAAATATATGGATAAGAAAACAGTAAATAGAATCGGCAAAAATGCAAAAATCACTTTAAAAATATTGTTTAATATACTCTTAATAGCCTCATTTTTAGTAGGTTGTAAAAAGGATGAATTAAAATATGAAGATATTGAATACGGCAATCATGCAAAGCAAAAATTAGATATTTCACTGCCCCAAAACACTGCACTATCAACATTTCCTGTCATGCTTTGCATTCACGGTGGTGCGTGGAATGCAGGCGATAAAAAAGATTTTGATTATGTAAAAGAAAGTTTAAACAATGCAGGAGTTGCCTATGTATCAATCAATTACAGATTTATTGATGACAATGCTAATTGCGTAAACATGTTGGACGACATCGCGCTTGCACTCAATTTTCTGAAAAACAATGCACAAAAATATCAACTTCGCAGCGACAAAATTGCTCTTTGGGGCAATAGTGCGGGCGGTCATTTGGCTTTGCTCTATGCATATTCGCGACAAAGTCCTATCAATGTTGCATTTGTGATTGGACAAGTGGCGCCTGCCGATTTTTCAGATAGCAATTTTTTTACGCCAACAGGAGTTTATCTTTTGGATGGTATAAATGCTCTTTGTAATACGCAAGTTACTGCTGCACAACTACTTGCTCCCGGATTTTCGCCGCCTCAACAATGGATTGACTTTTCACCTCTTTACAATGCCAAAACGGATTCGCCTCCAACTATTTTGGCTTATGGAGGCAAAGATGCACTTGTACCTTATTCCAATGCGGTGAAAATGACCCAACGCTTGTCCGATTTAGGTGTTGTGCATCAATTGATAACATTTCCCGATTCCGGTCATGGTTTAGAAAATGACCCTGTTCAATCCGCTCAATATTACAATGTTATAAAAAATTATATAGAAAATCTCTTACAATAAGGATAAAATTTTCACACTATTGAGTTGGCTTTGTTTTGAGCCACACTTCGGTCGCTCCGTTGCCATATTTTTGCATGGAAGCGTTAAAATAATGCAAATTGGGCAAGTCATCCAAAATTTTGCAGATTTCACGTTTCAAAATTCCAACTCCCGTGCCGTGTATAAAAATAATTTTATGCACTCCTGCCACTATCGCCGCATCTAAACATTTGGCAAATAAATCCAATTGCATACGCAACATTTGTGATTTATCTAATTGACCTGCATCGCGGGTAATACTATCAATATGTAAGTCAACTTCAGCCGTTGTATCAGAAATCATATAACGGCTAATAAAAGGCTTATCTTTCTGAATTTGAGAGTTTTGTATTTTATTTTGTGTGGCTTTGGTATCATCTTTGAGAAAATTCTGTTTTTCTTTCTCTTCAATAACAACAGGCGTCCCCAAATGAACTATCAGGCTCTTTTGCGATAAAAAATTATTGGCAGTAAATGATTCTTTTTGTACAAAACGACTCTCTTTGATGGCAAAACTGCTGTGCAAAGGAAGTTGCATTTTTGAACAATTTTGTTTAACAAACAACACTTGCACATAGCCCGAAGACCAATTATAAATTTCTTCATGCTCAATATGTGTAATATAAATCTTTGAAAATGAGGGAATTGTATTGCTCTCCACAAATTGATATTCTTTGTGTTTATCTTTAATGAATAGCGTAAAAACCGCCGCAAAAGGAGTGTAATTGACTATAAATAAGTCCATTTTATCTTTCAAAAGCCAAATTTGGTCTTGTGGCATAAAGGAGAGATAAATACCCTGTTGCAGATTTTGTAATGAGGTGAGTTTCTGTAATTTAGATATTCTTTTTGTCTCTTCAAAAACAGGCACATCACCTTTGTCAACCTCAACATTATTTATTATCTCTTCTTTTCTCTGATAATCAGGCGAAAGAATAATTTCATTTATCATCACCGGCAGTTCAAATCCATCTTCCGTGCAAACGCAAACCATTGTCGGATTCACTATTTTAGTAACTTTACCGCCTCCTATTTGGTCAAGGAATTTTACCTCATCTCCTATTTTAAATTTCATCACAAAAATAATTTATTATTTTACAAAAATACACCTTTTCTTCAATAAAAAATTAAAACTTTTTTTTAGAGTGGAAAGTGTAGAGATTTTTTGCATTGTCTGAACTATGATTTTGAATGATTTTTTTAATTTCACGAATTTAATAAATTATAAAAATCTCGAAAATCATTCAAATCATTCCAAATCAAAGTTCAGACAAGGGGGGCAAATGCAAAAAAAAATCTCTACACTCTACACTCTACACTCTAAAAAAAAGGTTTTTTAATTTTTAATTGACAAATTTGTGTATTTTTGTAAAACATTTAGATTTTGAGATGGGAAATATATTAGATGATTTAAATCAGGCACAAAGAGAGGCGACCGCTTGTACAGACGGTGCAATGATGGTCATTGCCGGCGCAGGGTCAGGCAAAACACGCGTTTTAACCTACCGTGTGGCATATATGATAGAGCAAGGTATCAATCCGTTTGATATACTTTGTTTGACTTTTACCAACAAAGCGGCGGCAGAAATGAAAGAAAGAATTATATCTTTGCTCGGCAGCAGTGCAGGACGTTATGTTTGGATGGGTACTTTTCACTCCATATTTAGCAAAGTATTGCATATTGAGGCGGAATGGTTAGGGTATTCTCGTAATTTTACAATTTATGATACAAATGATAGTAAAAGTTTGATTTCCAATATAATAAAGGGGAAAAATTTAGACCCAAAAGTATATAAACCTTCTGTTATTTTGTCAAAAATTTCGCAGGCAAAAGCCAATTTGATTACGGCGGAGGAGTATTGCAATAATCATTATATTCAAGAGACGGATTTTTTTAAACGCATACCTGAAACGGGAAACATTTATCTCACTTATACACAGCGACTTAAGCAGGCTGATGCGATGGATTTTGATGATTTATTGTTTAATATGTACCTTATGTTGCGTGATTTTCCGGAACTTTTGGATAAGTATCAAAAAAAGTTTAAATATATTTTGGTAGATGAATATCAAGACACGAATTATGCACAGTATCAGATAATTAAGAAATTAGCCGCCCGTAATGAAAACATTTGTGTAGTGGGCGATGATGCGCAAAGTATTTATGCTTTTAGGGGGGCTAATATTCAAAATATTTTAAATTTTAAAAATGATTATCCTGATTTTCAAATATTTAAATTAGAACAAAATTATCGCTCTACAAAAAATATTATTGAGGCTGCCAATTCGGTTATTCAATATAATAAAAAGCAAATTCCCAAGCAAATATGGACACAAAATGCAGCAGGTGAGAAAATTAAACTTATTTTTGCCATTGATGACACAACAGAAGCCGCATTGACGGTTAAGTCAATTCAACAAAAAAAAGAGGCAAAAAATCTTCAATATAAGGATTTTACAATTCTTTATCGCACCAATGCGCAATCGCGTCCGTTCGAGGAGGTACTCAGGCGAATGAATATTCCGTATCGAATTTATGGGGGTATGTCTTTTTATAATCGCAAGGAAATCAAGGATGTTTTGGCATATTTCAGGCTGACGGTCAATTTGTATGATGAGGAAGCATTGCGAAGAATAATCAATTATCCCCAAAGAGGCATCGGGGCAACGACAATGGAAAAATTTATTGCTATTGCCGGCGAAAGAGGTGTGCCGATATGGACTATTTTGGAAAATCCAACACAATTTCAGGTTAAATTATCAAAAAATACGCTCATTGCAATAGAAAATTTTGTAACAAAAATAAAAAGTTTTCGTGCCGATTTACATACCAAAAATGCGTTTGAATTGGCTGAATATATTGCCGAACAGAGCGGAATTAAGAAAGATTTGCGGGAACAAACGGAAGAGAAAGAGCGGTTTGACAATTTGGGCGAATTGCTCAATGCTGCCAAATCATTTGTGGATAGACCTGCTGAATTTGAAATAGATATGGAAACAGGGGAAGAGCAAGAGATTGTTTTTCCCTCACTTGACCGTTTTTTGAATGAGGTAGCACTTTATACCGATGCCGACAAAGATGAGGATGGTGATGATAATAAGGTCAAATTGATGACCATACACGCTGCCAAAGGCTTAGAATTTCTGCATACTTACATTGTTGGTTTGGAAGAGGGTTTGATGCCTCTCTATTTGATTGAAAATGAGGATGATTTGGAAGAAGAAAGACGTCTGCTTTATGTAGCCATTACGCGGGCAAGGGAGTCTTTAACTTTGTCTTTGGCGCAAAACAGACGCACTTTTGGGTCTTATAATTCGCATCAACCGAGTCCTTTTCTGCAGGAAATTGACCCTGATTTATTGCAAGTTGAACGTCAAAAACCTTCACAATCTGTTGAAAAACAGCCACTTACAACTTTCAAAAAAATCGAAAAGAAACCAACACTACCGCTTACTCCGCAGCCACCCGTTAAACCGCGACCTTTTGTGGCACATCCGGTAGGCTATAAGAAACCGGTAATTGTTCCGCCCAATTTGAGCGAAATAGTGCTTTCGCCGGAACAATTGAGCGAGCAAATGCAAGTATTTCATGCCACTTTTGGAACAGGAATTGTGGAAGAAATTGATGTCGCATCTCAAAAAGTAATCATCACTTTTGATAATGTTGGCAAAAAAACAATGTTACTCAAATTTGCCAAATTAAGAGTTGTTTTAAATTAAATTTAGAAGAAAAATATTTATTTATGCAAATTTCAGTAAAATAAAAAAGATGGAAAATAATAATTATTTCATACACAATGCATTTATAGTCAATGAAGGAAAGGTTTTTAATTCCGATGTTATTATCAAAGGTGGCATTATTGCTAAAATAACAGGCGAGTGTGATAAAACGAAATTTGGACAAATGCCTGATAATATGGAGTTTATAGATGCAACAGGCTTATATCTTTTGCCGGGTGTGATAGATACGCATGTTCATTTTCGGGATCCCGGATTGACCTATAAAGGCGATATGTATACCGAAAGTCTTGCTGCTGTTGCCGGCGGTGTAACGTCTGTAATGGATATGCCGAATGTCATTCCGCCTACAACAACTGTCGAACGGTGGCAACAAAAAATGGATATAGCAAAGCAAAAAATGTTCACAAATTATGCTTTTTATCTCGGAGCAACAAACACCAATTTAGAAGAACTTCAAAAGGCTGATAAATCGAAAATTGCGGGTATAAAAGTCTTTTTGGGGGCTTCAACAGGCAATATGGTGGTAAATGATGAGGCAGTTTTGGAACAAATTTTTGCACAAAAAAACACAATTATTGCTACTCATTGCGAAGATGATGACATAATTGCCAAAAATACGAAATTATGCGAAGAATTGTTTCAAAATTATATGCCTGATGATTATCATTGCAGGATTCGCACTCATTTGGCTTGTTTAGTTGCCACCCAAAAAGCAGTCAAATTAGCACAAAAATATGGCACTCAATTGCATATCTTGCATGTTTCTACAAGCGATGAAATAGACTTATTATCAAAGGATTATCCAAATATTACGGCAGAAGTTTGTCCTTCTTATTTGCTTTTTAGTGATTGTGATTATCCTTTATATGGTAATTTGCTCAAATGCAATCCGTCTATAAAAACGGCAGAGGACAACAAGGCTTTGCTGCAAGCACTCAAAGAGGGTAAATTTACCACTATCGGCTCCGACCATGCACCGCATACATTGGAAGAAAAGTGCAGACCATATAAGGAAGCCCCTTCGGGTATCCCCATGGTTGAATACAGTTTGCCCGTTTTGCTGTCTTCTTTGGTACCCAGACTTCTTAAAATACAAGATGTTGTCAAATATATGGCGCATGCTCCGGCTTTAAGATTTGGTGTTCAAAAAAGAGGTTTTATCAGAGAGGGTTATTTCGCTGATTTAGTGTTAGTTGACAGAAATTATAAGTATCCTGTAAATGTTTATTCTAAATGTGGCTGGTCGCTGTTTTATGTACCTGATAGCAAAAATCCGCAACTTTTTACGCCCAAGATTCTTTCTACATTCATAAAAAAGACCTTCGTCAATGGACGCCTTGTTTATCAAAACGATAACGGACTTGAGAAGGGACATTTTTACGGAGATCCCAATGGACAACCACTTGAGTTTCAACATAATAAAAATGAATAAAACATGAAAATTCAACCAAAGACGTCTTTTAAGTATAGACTTTTGTTTAAATATTCTCAAACATTTATCCCACATCTGTTTTATAAGGTGGAAGTCAATGGATTAGAGCATATTGATGCCACTCAGCCTGCCATTTTTTTGCCTTGTCATCAAAATGGATTATTGGATTGTTTGACGCTTTTGTCTGTGGTGCATTTACCGATTGCTTTTTATGCCAAATCAGCCTTTTTTAAAGGTAAATTGATGAACAAAATTTTGGCATTTTTGCGAATTATGCCCGTTTATAGAGGCAAAGAAAATCTGCAAGATGTTGTTCGTAATGAGGAAAATTTTCAAAATGGAATAAATTTATTGCTTAAAAATTACCCCCTTTGCATTATGCCTGAAGGAGGTCAGCATTCGGAGCATAGATTGCACAACCTTGCAAAAGGTGCTTTTCGGATTGCCTTTCAAGCACAACAACAATTGCCTCAAAATCAATCTGTTTACTTATATCCTGTGGGATTGGACTATGGAGAATATGAAAAAATCGGCTATCCTTTTATTCTCAATGTAGGAAAACCCATTAAAGTGCTTGATTTTATGCCCCTTTATAATGAAAATCCGCCCAAAGGTATCAATGCTATCAAAGACGCTCTTTATCAAGCACTTGCCTCTCAAATTCTCAATATCCGCTCAACAGAATATTACCAAACCATTTATGTCTCTTCCTATTTAGGCAGTGCTAAAACAAAAAAAAGAAAATTAAATGCTTTATTGACATCTGCTTTTAAACATAGACAACTTATTGAAAATCAACTAAATACATTGCAAACGCAATCGGAAGATACGCTTAAAAATTTATCGCAATCAGTGGAGCAATATCTGCAACATAAACCTGATTTTGTATTGAGTTCTTTGCCTTTGAGTCGTTTGTCTGTTGCAAGCGTGGTGGCGTTTGTGGTACTTTTTTTACCACTTTTTATTTACGGATTGGTACTCAATTTACCTACATTGTTGATTTACAGGTTTTTATTGCATCCAAAATTGAAAGGCGGCACTATGGTGGCAACGGTTAAAAGTGTGATTTACTTAATGTTATCGCCTGTTATTCACTTAATTGCGGCTTGTGTTTTGGCATTTTGTTTGCATTCATGGTGGATAGGGCTTGCGGTCTTTTTTACAGGCATGATAGTTACGGCATTTACTGCCAAATATTTCAGCAGATTGCGTCTCATAAAAGCCAAAATTTTTACCCCAAAAAACGCTTCTGAAAAAGAAATATATACACAAATAGAAAAAATGGAAACTCATTGATGTTTTTTCAGAGTGAGGTAAAAAAAAGTACCCACATTAAGTGGGCACCTCAATTATGCATAAGAATGCACAACGGTTGTTGAGAGCGGAAAACGAGACTCGAACTCGCGACCCCGACCTTGGCAAGGTCGTGCTCTACCAACTGAGCTACTTCCGCACATAGAAAAAATATAAACAAAGTACCTCGGGCGGGACTTGAACCCGCACGGACGCAATGTCCAAGGGATTTTAAGTCCCTCGTGTCTACCATTCCACCACCAAGGCAACATTTTCTTTCAATTAAATCACAATCTTTAATTCAATATAAAATTAAAACATTTTTTCTTTGAGCGGAAAACGAGACTCGAACTCGCGACCCCGACCTTGGCAAGGTCGTGCTCTACCAACTGAGCTACTTCCGCGCTATTTAAACATATAAAACGTAGCACTTTTGTTTAGTGTTTTGCAAAGATAGCATTTTTTTTGATACAAAATCTTTTTTTGAAAAAAAATATTTTTCCATTTTTACGTTATTCATTGATAATCAAGAGAAAAAAGTTTTCAACAATTTTCACTTTTTTTTATGCAGTCAAAAAAAATAAAAATTAATAGATTTTTTAGATTTTTCTGTTTTTTTGCGTTTTCGCACAAAAATATTTGAGAATTGAAAAAAATAAGGGTGTTTTATAAAAATCTTAAAAATCATTAAAATCATTCCAAATCATAGTTCAGACAAGGGGATTGCAGGTCGCCCCCGCAATGACGAGACAAGAGGAGGCACAAATTTTAGAACGTTTTTATTTCAAAATGCAAAAAAAAATCTCTACACTCTACACTCTCCACTCTGAAAAAAAAAGTTTTTTTAATTTTTAATTGAAAAAAAGTGTAATTTTGCATTTTTATATTGACAAACATAAAAATAGTTTTAGAAATAAATAAAAGATGAATAAAAAAATTAAAGTTATTGTTATCAGTATCATTGCATTATTGATAGTTGGGATGGTGGTTTATCCATACATAAAACCTTTTTTTGGGAATGATGATGAGGGAACTCAAAAAGGCGATAAAGGGAAAAAAGGACAAAATAAAATACTCAATGTCAATGCACAAGTGCTTGATTATGAGTCTGTTGAAGATATTTTTCGCACAAAAGGTGTTTTAATTCCTGACGAAGAAGTGCAACTTTCGTTTGAAACATCGGGCAAAATTACGGCGATATATTTTAAGGAGGGATCTACGGTCAAAAAAGGCGATTTACTTGCCAAAATCAACGACTTACCCTTGCAGGCAGAATTGGAAAAATTGGAAACTCAACTCCCATTAGCAAACGATAAAGTGCATCGGCATAAGTCATTATTGGAAAAAGAGGCAATTTCGCAAGAGGCTTATGATGTGGTAGTTACGGAATTAGACAAATTGAATGCCGATATAAAATTGGTCAAAGCACGCATTGCACAAACCGAATTAAAAGCCCCTTTTGACGGTATTATCGGCTTGCGAGATGTGAGCGAGGGAGCCTATGCCACGCCTGCCACCATTGTTGCTAAATTGACCAAATTATCGCCTTTGAAGATTGAATTTTCCGTCAATGAAAGCCAAGCACCATATATTAAACAGGGTATGCCGCTGTATTTTTATTTGGACAATGATTCTGTTCGCTATCGGGCGTCTGTGTATGCGGTAGAGTCTCGTTTGGACATGCAAACGCTTTCTTTGCAAGTGAGGGCTTTGTATCCGAACAGCAATGGATTGCTCAAACCCGGTCATTCGGCAACAGTGGAACTTGTTCTAAATCAAATCAATAACGCACTCGTTGTTCCAAGTCAGGCTGTTGTTGCCGAAATGGGGAGAGATATTGCCTTCCTTTACAAAGACGGAAAAGCGATGCAAGTGGTGCTCCAAAAAGGCTTGCGAACTGAGTCTTCTGTGCAGATAATCAGCGGATTAAAAACAGGAGACACATTGATTACAACAGGTGTTATGCAATTGAGAGACGAAATGGATGTAACAATTGATAATATTAGTAAAAATTAGAAAAAAACACTTTGCTAAATGGAAGATAATTTATTGAAATACAATCAATTACGTTCAAAATATCATACTTTTTACTATCATGAGCATTCTTATCGAGTGGAGGGCAAAAATTTAGTGCTTTGTTTTCATTTTTCGATAGATAAAAGTATTCATTTTCAGCCTGTTACAATATTTAAATGGCATTCATCTTTTGCACTTTTTTTTCAAACTTACCCAATTTCTGTATTAGAAAATTTTGTATTCAATATCGGTATGATTGAGTTGATAAGTTACTGGAAATCAACATGTTGCAAAAAAATTGAAATACAAGCAGGCACTTTGCCACAAGATGCACTTTATTTTTGGAAAAAACTGTATTTCAATGGATTAGGTGAATTTTTTTATTGCAACGGAATTGACACAAATATTGATAATTTTGCCGAAATTTCTATTGAAAATTCACAAAACATTGATATACAACATTTTACACACATTCAACCGACAACAATTGTCCCTGTTGGAGGGGGAAAAGATTCTATTGTTACCCTGGAACTCCTTCGTAATCAAGAAGATATATTGCCATTGATTATCAATCCCCGACAAGCCACTTTAGAGACAGTAAAAATAGCCGGATTTGAAGGTAATTTTATAGAAATTCAACGAAAGATTGATGATAACTTGTTGGAAATCAATAAAAAAGGATTTCTTAACGGACATACGCCTTTTTCGTCCATGTTGGCTTTTTATTCGGTTTTGGCAGCCGTTTTGACAGGTAGAAAAAATATTGCACTCTCTAATGAATCAAGTGCAAACGAGGCGACTGTATTGGGCGAAAACATAAATCATCAATATTCCAAATCGCTCGAATTTGAGGAGGATTTTAGGAGATATGTTGTCCAATATTTGAGTGAAGATGTGTATTATTATAGTTTTTTGCGTAATTTGTCCGAGTTGGAAATTGCCCAAAAGTTTTCTTGTTTTGAGTCTTATTTTCCTTTTTTTAAAAGTTGTAATGTCGGTTCAAAAACGGACGTATGGTGCTGTAAATGTGCAAAATGTCTATTTACATTTATCATTTTATCACCCTTTATTTCGCCTCAAAAATTGGAGGATATTTTTGGAGAAAATTTGTTAGATAATCCGCAATTATTGCCTATTTTGAAACAGTTGTGCGGTTTTTCGCCCACAAAACCTTTTGAATGTGTAGGTACTATCGAAGAAGTCAACTCCGCCCTCACTGCCTCCCTTGCTAAATATGAACAATTGCCTGTATTGTTGCAATATTTTTTAGAAATGAGGGATAAATAAGGGTTAAAGTTGTTTTATTTCCTATTTTGTTTGCCATTTAGCAGCATTTTTGCTAAAATTAGAATGTTTTTATTCCAAAATACAAAAAAAAAAAAAAAAAAACTACACTCTACACTCTGAAAAAATCTCTCTTGTTTTTTAATTTTTAATTTTAATTGACAAAAAAGTGTATCTTTGTATTTTAGATATTTATTTAAATTTTAACAGATATTTATTCAATGAGCGAATCAGTAAAGCAGAAGCAAGAAAAAGGAAAAGAAAACATTTCATTTGTAAAGAAGATAGACCATTTCTATCAAAAAAATCAAAAGCCAATATGGATAGCAGGAGTGGCGGTTGCAGTGGTAGTGTTGGTCGCTTTGATTTATTTTTTGTGGTATATACCGAGTCAGGAAAATGCTGCAAATCAAGCAATTATTAGAGCAGAACGCTATTTTGAGGTAGATTCTCTGAACTTGGCAGTCAATGGAGACGGCATGCATCAGGGTTTAAAAGATGTTGTGGATGAGTATGGAATGACAAAAACAGGAAATAGGGCAAAATATTTACTGGGAATTTGTTATTTGCGTATGGGTCAATACGATGATGCCATCAAATATCTTAAAAAATTTAGTTCGAGCGATAAATTGGTGTCCGTACAGGCATTGGGGTCTATTGGAGATGCATACATGGAAAAAAATGATATGTCGCAAGCCGAAGCCTATTACAAAAAAGCCGTTTCCAAAAATCAAAATGACCTTGTAACGCCGGTCTATTTGCAACGCTTGGGAATGCTTTACCAAATGCAAGGCAAATGGAGCGATGCTTTGACCATGTACCAAACCATTCAAAAGGAACACCCACAGTCAGCAGAAGCATCGGACATTGACAAAAGAATTGAGTTTGTCAAAGGAAAACTATAAAAAACCAAAAACACAAACATCGCTTACTCTGACTATTTGTTAGCGGTGTTTGTGCTTTTTTTTTTGAGAATTTTGATATGTGTGGTGATAATCAAAAGCGAAAATGGATTTTGTTCTCAATGGTAACTTAATTGAATATTGACAAAATGAACAGACTCGAAAAATGGCTTATCTTTTGGACACTATTCATTGGCATTGGGGCATTGTGGGGTACATTTATGATGTGGTATGACCCAAGCGGTGAGTTGTTTGGACTATCTGCGGTGTTGCCCTATCTGCAAGCGTTGCCCTTTGCCGATTTCTTTTTCAAAGATTTCAAATGGTCTGGGTTAGCGTTGTTGCTTGTCAACGGCATATCGCAACTGCTGGCGGCTTTGTTGCTTATCAGGCGACATAAGTTTGCTCCTGTTGCCACACTTGCTTGTGGGCTTCTGTTGATATTTTGGATTATTGCCCAGTTCGTCATCTTTCCGCTCAACATCTTGTCTATTGTTTATTTCATTTTTGGAGTTACGGAATTTGTTTTGGCGTGGCGATTGATAGTGAGTCGGCGTAAAAATAAGCAAAATCAGCCTCATCCGCATGATGATATGTTTAATCAATTAAAGTGATATTGTTGTTGAAACTGCTGAAAAACAAAATAAATAAGATTTATCTGCACAAATCCGTATAACGAATAAACAAAAGAATATGGAAAAGAAAGGTCAAATAGTAATCTATCAGAGCAGCGAAAACAATATCTCGCTCAATGTGAAGTTGGAAGACGAGAATGTGTGGCTTACACAACAGCAAATGGCGGAACTGTTTCAAACTTCGCGCACAAATGTTGTGGAACACATCAAGCACATTTTTGAGGAAGGCGAGTTAAGCGAGATTTCAACCTGTCGGAATTTCCGACAAGTTCAAATGGAAGGCAACAGAAATGTTACAAGGGAATTGCCTTTCTACAATCTCGACCTGATAATTTCGCTCGGATACCGCATAAAATCGCGTATTGCCACGCAATTCAGGATTTGGGCGACAGAGCGACTGAAAGAGTATATCATCAAAGGTTTTACGCTTGACGATGAGCGACTTAAGAACGCGGGCGGCGGCAGTTACTGGTACGAATTGCTTGACCGTATTCGCGATATTCGCAGTTCGGAAAAGGTGCTGTATCGCCAAGTGCTTGATTTATATGCTACTGCCGTTGATTACAATCCGCGAGCCGAAGAAACCATCGAGTTTTTCAAGATTGTGCAAAACAAACTGCATTACGCCGCTCACGGACACACGGCTGCCGAAGTGATTTACGAGCGAGCCGACAGCGACAAACCGTTTATGGGATTGACCGCTTTTGCAGGCGAACAACCTGTAAAAAAGGAAGTTACCATTGCCAAAAATTATCTGAACGCCGAAGAATTGAAAATTTTGAACAATATTGTTTCCGGTTATTTCGATTTTGCCGAAGTGCAGGCATTGAAACGCCGACCGATGTATATGCAGGACTATATCAATCAGTTAGACAACATTTTAACTTCCACCGGCGAACGTCCTTTACAATCGGCAGGCAGCGTTTCGCACGAACAAGCCGTAGAAAAAGCACTCACCGAATACAGGAAGTATCAGGTAAAAACGCTTTCGCCCGTAGAGCAGGCTTATTTGGAAGCAATAAAAACGGTGCAGAAAAAAGCGATTGGAAAAATATCGCGTGAAATGCCGAAAAATAAGTAACTTTGTAGCAAAATATAAACGAAAACAGCACGCAGATGACACAGATTGAACGGATTGACGCGGATTTTTGGGTTGAAAGACTTTTGTACGTAGGAACAAACTGTCCTCGGATAAAAAACGGAAAGACAACCTCTGTGGCAAATAATCGTGTCCTCAACCACCCTAACTTCATTACTTCATTAAGAAAAAATAAGGTAATGAGGTTAGGGAAAATAAATGATAATAACTTGCTACTGAGGTTGTTTAGTAGGAGAAATGAGGTAAAAATGAGGTCTGGGACGAGAAACCAAACGGCTGAAAGCCGTATCAGCAATAGCGTAGGGCAACGCCCTACGAGAAAGGCAACACTACCGTTTGTTCGCCCTGAAAGGGCAAGAGCAAAAGAGGAAACAAAACAATAAAAAAATATAGAATTATGCAAAAATTCGAAAAACTGACAAGTACTGTTGTGCCGCTGCCGGTCGAGAATGTCGATACCGACCAGATTATTCCGGCACGATTTCTGAAAGCCACTACCAAAGAGGGTTTTGGCGACAACCTGTTTCGC
>JAISTU010000201.1 GCA_031272415.1 Bacteroidales bacterium
CAAAGGCATAGGAAAATCCACGCCAACACAGCAACAGCTTTCCCCCTGATAAACAGCAGATAATCGGCTTCAAGTCCGCCCTGCATAATGCCTTCGCGCACAGCAAGAGCCGACACAGCAGGTGAAAATTCGTCTCTGTTGCAAACCTTCCAACCTGCGTTATCAAGTTTTCTGTCGATTTCCTGTCTTGCTTTTTGTTCGGGGGTCATATATTTTTATTATTATTATCTATTAAACCCACTTCAAATGCACTCTTATTATTTATTTCAAAAGATTCTCTTACTTCATAATCAAGTATGATTGAAGTTTTTATATAATTCAAAGCATCTTCGTCTGATATTTTCTGTCCGTCAATGTTTTTCCATTTTTCAGGTTCTTTTTGTAATTTTCCATTTGCCATTTCATCAGATATTTCGATAACATCAATTTTCAATACATTATCAAACGCATTTTCAATCTCGCGATAAAGCATTATAAATGCTTTGCCGAAATCTGCAACAATAAATCTATTACCTAATAAATTACCTTTAACATAAAACACTGGAACACCATCGTAAGTACTGTTTGAAAAATCAATTATCTTTTCATTACTCCATTTTTCGTTTTGACAAATGAAAAATGGATTATAATCCAAGAAAATTGCAGTTGGTGTATGTTTTGACTTGCGCAGTTTACTTATGGATTTTTCTAATCCACTATCTACTGAATTAAAAACTTTTTCCGTTTTGCTTTTTAGAATAGTATGAAAGAACAATCTATCTTCGGCAGAACTTACATTTCGACCGTAACTCTTTGCAATATCATCTATTCCGTAAACATTATCGCTGATATGCAGAAAAAAATGTTTGCCTTTTTCTAAAAAAGCCCGCAACCCTACAAGAAACAATTTATTGTCTGTGGTTTCATCCTTTTGAATATTGCCAAAATGTTCAAATATTTTTCTTATGAATTTGCTATCTTTCCATCCATTAGAGAAATTTGATTTGAAACTTTGCACTTTTTCAGGTATTAACTTTTCGCTAACAATTTCTTTGGCTTTTTGTGTTTCAAATGTGGCATTTATTTGATTTAATTGGTTCTCTATCTTTTGAGTAGTATCCAACTGATTATTGAAATATTCTTGCCATCTCTCATTTTGTTTAACTCTATTAAGCGATTCTTTTAGTGTGTTAATCAACAAGGATTTGTTCTGTGGATTTTGCTTTTCTAATAAATTAGTATCTACATTGAAATTGTTTGAGAAACTCCCCTGCTTGATAGCATCAATTACAAACCCAGTGAAAATCCAATCAAATACGCTTGGCATTGTAAATGCTTTACCGTCCTTGTGCGTAACATAATCCCAATGTTGCCAATTTAAATACCAACTTAATGCATTTGAATTAAGATAATTGAACAATAACTCAATTTCCCAATATTCAGGAGTAATCTGTTTTTCATTGATTATTTGTAATACAGGAACAACAAATTCATTCAGTTCATCTAAATTTATTTGGTTATTTTCGTACAGATAGAATAACCAATATTTTATTCCCAAAACCGTGTGCTGAAAATAGCGATAGGGTAGAATACCTACTTTGTAATTCTTTAATTCAGATTCAGAATATTCTTGTCGAAGCAATTTTACAATAAAATCATATTTGTCATAATGATAACCAAAAAATACTCCTTGCTCTAATTGGTTTAATGTATAACTAAACGATTTTATATCTTTATTCATGACCTGATTATAGAGAAGTTGGCTAAAAGTAGAGAATGCTATGTATTTAAAGTCATTGTACATTTCTTTAGTCTGAATATCAGCCTTATCTGTCTTATCGAAATAAAAGTTCAAAAGCAAAAACACTTCCCTAATTCTCATTGCTGCTCTTTCGGAACATTGCTCATATATTTTTCCGTACATAGCATTATTTGCTTCGTAATAATTATATGACAAAATATAATAATATCTTGCCAAGTCTAAATATTCTTTGAAATGAGAGATATTTTTATTTGAGATTGACAAGTTTAGCAATTGAACACAAAATCCGTCTATTGCATAAAAAGATTCAAGCGAATTAGAAGATATTGCTTTGTCAATCATTTTAAAGACATCTGTTTTTATTCCAACTGTAATATCTTCCTCTTTATTTGATATGGAAAATTTAAAATCTTGTTGTAAACGAAACATTTCAAGCAGCATATCAAAATACTCTTCAACAAGTTTATCGTTGTTCGCTTTAATGTTTTCTTTTAACTTTTGAATAATGTATTCTTTTGCCTCATTCTTTTGTTCTGTTTGAATTGCAGACGTAACTACACAATTATTCATTCGATTCAAAACTGTCGAATTTTGATTTAATTTGTTTTCTTCGACAAAGAAAAAACCGTCTTCATTTGTTTGAGTTAATTTTCTGTAAAGGCAAACGTCTTTGGCAAAAAAATCATTTATATCAATTTGTTGGGCAAGTTTTTTGAGTTTGTGTAATTTTATATCTGTGATAACAGAGTGGTCTTTGGATATTTGGAAGTTGCCTTTTGTCTTCGGCATGTAGAATGCCATAGAGTATTGTGCAAAACCAAGTTCTGAAATTTTTTTTGCACTTATTATTTTTCTGCCAACCAACAATAAATTATGTCTTGATTCTGATATAAGTTCTTTTTTTGTCAACTCTAACAGATATTTTTGATTTGTAAATTTTACTAATCTGGTAAAAAGAAAACCGATGAGAAATATTACAAGCAAAATCAAAAAAGTTCCAACAAATAAAGTTCTTGTTTGGTAGTCAAGAGGAATGGCACTTTTTATAGTAGATAGTATAATGAATGATGCAATTAACGAGAGTGCAATAAACGATACAGGAAAGAATGTTGATTTTTTGAATAGAATATTGTATGTAAAACTCTCTTTGATTGCTAAATTCGCAATAAGAAACCCTATAATGGCAAAAGTAACACTTATCATTGTTACGATGTTTGTTGTTCTGTTATCTATTAGAGATTTTACCGAAACATCATCTATGTGAATGAAATTTAGCAATGGAACATTAATAAATTGTAGTCCAAAAAAGACAGTAAAAATCAATAATACGATTACATACCATTTATTGTGGTCGTTGATAAAATGGAGGAGCCTACCCCATTTTGAGTCAAAAAGATTGGGATTAGTTTCTTTCAACACTTTATCTACTTCTTTTTTTATGCTATCTTTCATCAATCGAGCCATTATTATGTTTCTGTTTCGCAATACTCAACGCCTTATCCGCCACTTTTTGTTCATCTTCAACTACTGCAGCAACTTGGTCTGCTAACCAAAGTGTCAAAAGTTCTTCTTTGTCGGTTTGCAATAATTCGGCAATCACGACAACTTGTTCTACTTTAACACGCCGCTCGCCTTTCTCTATTTTGCAATAGGTAGCGGTGTCAATATCCAGAGTGGTCGCCAATTTCCGCTGTGGTAGATGGCGTTCCTCTCGTAACTGTTTTATTCGTTCTACAAATTTCATAATATTTCAATATTTATGCGTCTTGAAAATTTCAGCAAAGGTACAAATAAAAATCCATATTTTTTTACTGTGAAAGAAAAAGTTATCAATAATTCAAAAATGACGTACCGATTTACTGATTTACTGATGTATTGTTGTATTGTCGTACTGTCATATTTCAGCATTGACTCACTGCATTACCACCTCATCCCCCGCCGTTTCTTCTTTTTTCTCATTGTTTGCCGCTGCAATGCTGCCTCGTCTGCGTCATAATCCGATGTTGGCAAAGGCAAGTCAAGTAACCCGCCGATAATGCTTGTGGTTGATTGGCTTTGTTCGTGCTGCGGGCTTGCCTGTGCCTTTTCAAAATGCTTTGGCGTTGCTGTGCTACCGTCAATGTTTTGCCCGTAATGCAGAAACAAAGAGCGAAGCCCGAACTCCTTACCAATTTCCGATGCCTTAAATGTCTGTCCTTCAAACTGAAAACGGATGCCGTAGATTTTGTTTT
>JAISTU010000180.1 GCA_031272415.1 Bacteroidales bacterium
GATATTATTGAAGATTTGGAGTTTATTTTGGTGGAATTGGAAAAGGATATAAAACTGAAAGGTTTGACAAAATTGCAACATAAACAGTTGGCTGTCTTGTGGTTACGTTTTTTGAAGGAGACGCGGGGGGATAGGACTATAGGGGCTTCAGAATTGTCTCAACATGCTGAACTTCAAAAAGCGGTAAGTATCTGTGAGGTAGGGGGTTACACGGATGCGGAATTGTTTCTATATGAGCGTAATTCTGACGCCATTTCAACCGAAAAAACCCTCCAAAACGAAACCCGAAGAGAGGCTTTAGAAGAAGGAAGAGCAGAAGGAAGAGTAGAAGGTTTGGTTGAGGGTGAAAAGAAAGGTGAGGCAAAAGGTGAAAAGAAAAAAGAAACCTCCATTGTCCTAAAAATGTGGCAAAAGTTGCAATCAGTTGAAGAAATTCATGCTTTGACAGACATTCCGATGACTACAATTGCTGAAATTCTCAAACAAAATGGAATAGATATGTAGCAATGAAAAATGCGGAAATTCCATTCTCCTTTGTTAAAAAGTTGAGGCTTAAGGGAATTTTTTTGCATTTTGGGAGAAAATTGTTATAAAATTGGATAAAAAAAATAATTCTCAATTCTCAATTTTCAATTCTCAATTCAAAAAAAAGTTTTTATTTTTTTTATTGAAATCGCTTCCCATATTTTTTGGCAAACACCTGTATTTTGCAGAATGTAATTTTGGGCTGTTTGTGAAATGTTTTTTTGTTGAGATAAATCGTTAAATAATTGATTAACAATATTTTGCAGTTCTATTTTATTTTTTATACTGAATGCAACTCCGAGTCTAATTAAATCTGTTGCCTCTTTAAATTTCCGATAATGAGTGCCAAAAATGACCGGTTTGCCATATACAACGGCTTCCAAAATATTGTGCAAACCTTTTCCGAAAGCACCTCCAACGTAAGTGATTGAACCATAGGCATATAATCTATTTAAAACGCCAATCGAGTCCACAACTATAAGACGTGTTTGTTCGGTTAAAGGTTGTTTGGAGAGCGAAGAATAAAAAATGGTATCAAACTCGGAAAATTGTTTTTTTATATTTTTAATGTGTTGATTATCAATATTATGCGGAGCCATTACGAGCGTAATATCTGTGTTTTTGAGCAAATGAAACAACAAAAGTTCATCCTCCTCCCAAGTGCTACCCGCAACGACAACATGCGGACATTTTTTTAAAATTTCAAATTCAGGTAAAGGCTGAAAATCGGATAAAAGTTGTGCCACACGGTCGAAACGTGTATCTCCGGTTTTTATAACATTATGAATATCAACACTTTGCAATAATTTTACAGAATATTCATCTTGTGTAAAAAAATGAGTAATATATCGCAATTGTTGTCGAAACCAATAGCCAAAAACGGAAAAAAAGAACTGATTTTTCCTAAAAATGCACGAAACCGAATAAAAAGGGATATTCATTTTGGCGGCGACACGCATATAATTGAACCAAAATTCATATTTGATAAAAAAAATGGCTTTTGGGTGCGTCATCTGCAAGAAACGCTTTGCATTTGCGGGGGTGTCGTCAGGCAAATAAAACACAAAATCCGCCAACAGGTAATTTTTGCGAATTTGATAGCCCGAAGGAGAAAAAAATGTTAATAAAATTTTGCAGCCAGGAGACTGATTTTTAACGTATTCCAACAACGGTCTGCCCTGCTCAAACTCTCCCAAAGACGCACAATGAAACCAATAAATATCGCCTCTAAAATCCAATGAGGCTGTTTTTTTGAAAAAATTTTTACGACCTTCTATCCACCATTTGGCTTTTTGAGATTTTAGGGAAGCCATTTTGACAAAAAAATGGTACAAAAGTACAAAAATATTGTAAAATAAACGCATCTTTTTAACGAAATTCGTAAGATATTGCCGATGTTTTTCTATAAAGCGGAATAATCCACCCTACTTTTATGCCAATCATCACCTCAAAGGGCTTGGACGTATCCTTGCCCATGAGTGCAAAATCATACTCCCTTTGTCGCCGTCCAAAGATTTCCGAAAATTCAACTCCTGCATAAAAACAAAGGACACTACGCTGCATAAGATGCAGATAACCAACGAATTGATTGAGTGTAAAACCTGCTGTCAAATGGTCGTAACCTTTGAGATAATTGCCCTCCAATGCTTTGACTAAATTTTCAGGATTTTTGATATGCAAATAATGTTGAGTAACGCCCAATCCCAAACGCAACCAAATCCCTGAATTTAAAAACCGTTTGCTCACAGGAAACACTTTGCCCGCCGTCAGATTAAAATTTATACCTCTAAAATCGAGCGATATTTCGTTAGTTTCCTCGCCATTTCCATTGATAAAAAAGCCATTGGACGTAATCCTGTTTTTAAAAGTAGCATTAGAAAGCGAAGAATCTACGCTACCTTCAAAAAAATATTTAAACCCAAAATCCAGTGTCCAATTTTTGGGCAATTTAAGGCACAAATCAACTCCCAAAGACATATTGTTCCCAAAATCTTTTTTTAAATCCGCCAACGCAAAATTATAGGTGTAATTAGGTGCCAAAAAAATGCTCAATTTCATTGTGGAATCTACTGCTTTTACAGGTTTTATCTCCGTCTGAGAAACTGCATTTTGCGACACAAAAAGAAACAATATTGCAATAAATAAATATCTTTTTAATTTTATAATCATCTCAAAAAAATCTATTTTGCAAAGATACACCTTTTCTTCAATTAAAAATTAAAATTTAAGAATTAAGTTAAGAATTAAGAGAGAGTGTAGAGGCAACAGCATGCCTTGCCAGAAATAGAATGCAAAACGTATATATTTGAGTATCAATATTTTACACATTATTTTTTCTCTAAATTTAGAACTTTTTTATCCCAAAATGCAAAAAAAAATGCTATAAAAATATGCGACCTTTCGGAATAGATATAAAAAATCTACACTCTGAAAAAAAAGTTTTTAATTTTTAATTGAAAAATTTGTGTATCTTTGTAATTTAGTTACAGTAGTTAAAAAAATTTCATAAGAAATATGAATCATATTTTATTCTTAACAAAGTGGAAATCAGTGAGTTTAGCACTGATGGTTGTAGTAATGGTATCCTTTTTATGCTCGTTAGAAGTGTCGGCGCAAGTAAATAGGAAGAAGAAAAATAACAATTTTTCCAGTATTGGCATGCGTAGTTCGACCATTCGGCACGGTGTTACTTTGCATGTAGGTGGAGGTTTGGGAGCAAATACCAAGCAGCCGATGATGATAGTTCCTGCCGCAGGAGTGGGCTATGTAGCAAGCCAATATTACGGAGTTGGCAATCGATTTATGCAACAAAGTATTACCTATCAATTGGGTTATGGAGTTACACCTGAAACTTTTTTGGTACACAATTTGGTAGGCACTTTTCATTGCACTTATATCGGAAAAGCAGACTTAAATCCGTTTATATACGGCATTGCGTTGCAGTTTGCGTATGCGGGCAAAAGTAACAAAACGTTCACACGTGCATATTCCAACTTTTATGTTCGTCCTGAGATAGGGATTGCTTTGCCTGTCAATTACAAATCACGCACCAAAGAAGTTTCATTGGTAACGGCAATGATTACTTACGGTTTCAACATCCGAACTTATTGGAAGTTTAAGCCTGAAAATGAGGGATATGCAAGCACGCTTCCTAATGCAGTGCAATATCCATGGACGGCAATGTGTCATCATGTAATTACGGTCAGAATCAATTTTAACTTGCTCAATATGAGAGAAGTAAGAAAATAATATTATAAAAATTTATAAAAATAATCATTAAAAATACAAAAATAAGATGAAAAATTTCTTTAAAAATGTGTTAGCGACGGTAGTAGGGTTGCTGTTGTTTTTTATGGTGATGTGGGTAATAATGTTGGCAATGATTGTTGCTATTGCGGGCAGTACGGACACAGCGCCTACGGTGAAAAATAATTCCATTTTAAAATTGGATTTAAGTGTTGTAAATGAGCGAGTTGCAGATTCTCCTTTCGATATTTATATGTCCAAATTATTTGGTCAAACGGATGCTGTGGGCTTAAATAATTTGAAAAAAGTAATCGCAGCCGCAAAAGAAGACCCTAAAATCAAAGGTATTGAACTCAATGTGAGTAAGTTAGCCGTTTCACCTGCCACTTGCGATGCCATTCGCAATCTATTGGAAGATTTTGCAGAAGAGAAACCTATTTTTTGCTATGGCGATTATTTTACAACATCGGGCTATTATTTAGCCTCTGTTTCCGACCACATTTATATGCATCCGGATGGTTCTTTGATGCTGGCAGGTTTGTCCATGAAATTGACATTTTTTAAGAAAATGTTGGATAAATTGGGCATAGAAATGCAAATTATTCGACATGGGACGTTCAAAAGTGCGGTTGAGCCATTTATGTTGGACAAAATGAGTCCCGCTAATGAACTGCAATACAAGACATTACTTAATTCTATTTGGGGACATATTTGTCAAAAAATATCAGAAAGTCGCGACATTTCTGTTGATTATTTGAACAAAATTTGCGATTTATTGATGGTCGTTGATGATGCAAATTTTGCCGTAGAAGCCAATCTTATTGATGATGTATTATACAAAGACCAATATGAATCAACAGTGAAAGATTATTTGGAAATTCCTCAAAGTGATGATATTCAGTATATTACATACAATCATTATAAAAAGAGCATCCTTAATTCCACTTTTGGTAGCAAAGGGGATGAGATTGCGATTGTGTATGCGGTCGGCGACATTATGGAGGCAAGCGACAACTCTTATTCGCAAGAAGAGGTGGTCGCCTACAACATTGTTGAGGAATTGTCCAAAGTTCGCATGGATGAGAATGTAAAGGCGGTTGTTTTTCGGGTCAATTCACCCGGAGGTAGTGCTTTATTGTCAGAGTCTATATGGCGGGAAGTATCTCTGACTCAGAAAGTTAAGCCTGTTGTTGTCTCTATGGGAGATTATGCGGCATCTGGCGGTTATTATATTGCTTGTGCTGCGGATTATATTGTAACAGAGCCAACTACGCTCACCGGCAGTATAGGTGTTTTTGGCATGTTTCCCTATTATGAAAAGGCTTTGGAGGATAAATTGGGCATTACTTTTGACGTTGTCAATACCAATGAGCATTCGGAGGCGTTCAAAGGTGGGCGAAAATTGGATGCATTTGAGAGACAATTTTTCCAAAAATCGGTGGACAGAACGTATGCACTTTTCACCGAACGGGTAGCAGAAGGCAGGCATTTGTCGGTTACGTTGGTGGACTCGCTTGGACAGGGGCGTGTATGGTCGGGTATCAGTGCGGTCAAATTAGGATTGGCAGACACGCTCGGCGGTATAGATGTTGCGATTGCAAAAGCGGCTGCATTGTCTCATATTGAGAAATATACAATAACAGAATATCCTAAAATAAAACCTTTTTGGGCTATTTTTATGGACAGTGAAACGGAGACTGCTTTGCAACAAAAAATACTTGGAAAAGAGGCATACACTTATTTGTATAATATGCAGTCTGTTCTGCAAATGAAAGGCATACAGGCACGATTGCCATATTTGATTGAATTTCAGTAATTTATAAATAAATCTTTTAGTAAAATGCTTACACACAAGCAAAAATTTGGACTGCTGTTTTTTGGAATCGGTTTTTTGGTAGGCATTATCGTTGCCGCAATAGTAGCCTATTTCAGTGTAATTGTTCATTTTACGAAAGAAAAAATTGTTCATATATACGACATTTTGCCCGAAGAAAAAGTGGCAACGGTTGACACGGTTGTCATTGAACAACAAATTGTTAAGCCATCCACAACAAAAAATATTCAACAAACGGATACGCAGGCGGTGCAAAAAGAAGATGATATTTTTGCAAAAATAGACACTTTGCCCAAAGAAATTATAAAAACGGATACAAAAGTTGCCGAAATACTTATTGCTGTACAAAATATAAGTACGGATTCATTGAACACAGAACCTGTTTTATACAAAACGCTCAAAGTGGAACAGTGGAAAAATCCAACAAATTTTATGGGTTATAGATTGACAGATAAGGCATTGATTTTGTATGGTGTTGATATATCGCAAATTACACTCATAACAGTCGACCGGAAATTGTATTTGCTCATTGCCGACAAGCAGATAGAACTCAAAAAATCAACAGAATTTACGCATTTTTCTTTTTAAAATTCTTAAAAAATGGGGGAAGGATTGCAAAAAATGGGAAGTGTAAAACAAGGGAGTAAATTTCTGCCTAAAATTGAGTTTGCACCTTTGTCGGATATTAAAACCTTTGAGGAGCATAAATTAAGAGAATTGCTTTTTTATCTTTCTCAAAAATCTCCATTTTACCGACAACTCTTTCAAAATGAGCATATTACGGTTGAAAAAATACAAACTTTGGAGGATTTAAAACATATTCCTGTTACGACAAAGGAAGATTTGCAATGTCATAATTCGGATTTCTATTGTGTTGAAAAAGAGCAATTTGTGGATTATATCACTACATCCGGCACTTTGTCCGACCCGACCACTTTTGCACTCACAGACAAAGATTTAGATAGATTGGCATACAACGAGGCTATTTCTTTTACTTGTGCCGGCGGTCATGCAGGCGAAATTTATCAATTGATGACCACTATTGACAAGCGTTTTATGGCAGGTTTGGCATATTTTTTGGGCATTAGAATGATGGGGGCAAGCATTGTGCGTGTTGGAAACGGCATGCCTGAATTGCAATGGGATACCATACAACGTATTCAGCCTCAAACGATTATATGTGTTCCTTCTTTTATTCTCAAAATTATTCAATACGCAGAAGAACACAATATTGATTACCAAAATTCAAGTATAAAAAAAGCGGTTTGTATTGGTGAAAATATTAGAGATAATGATTTCAATCTCAATATTTTAGGACAAAAAATTCAACAGAAATGGGATATTCAACTTTTTTCTACTTATGCATCCACCGAAATGAGTACCACTTTTTGCGAATGTGAGGCTGGCAAAGGCGGACATCATCATCCTGAACTCATTATTTGTGAATTGTTGGACCAGAATAATATGCCTGTGCAAGAAGGACAAGCAGGTGAATTGACAATCAGTACATTAGGAGTAGAAGGAATGCCATTGTTGCGCTTTAAAACAGGAGATATGGTAACTTTTGATAAACGTCCTTGCACTTGCGGACGCACAAGCATGAGAATTAGCCCTGTTATTGGACGTAAAAATCAAATGATAAAACTAAAAGGGACAACACTTTATCCGTCTTCTATTTTCGATGTGCTTGATAATCTGAATTTTGTGGAAAATTATTTGGTAGAAGTGTACTCCAATGAAATAGGGACTGACAGCGTGAGAGTGGTAATGGGTTGTCATAATCAAAGTGAAAAGATAATCAAAATTGCCAAAGATAGTTTTCGTGCCAAATTGAGAGTAACACCTGACATTGTTTTTGAAAATATTGAGCATATTCGCCAAATTTCAATGCCTGATATTAAGCGAAAACCCGTGAAATTTATTGATAAAAGAGTAAAAAAACCGTAAAAATTTTAGAATTATGCCAACAATAACCAAAACACAGCAACAAGATTTTGTAAATGAACTTTCGCGGGCAAAAAAAGAAAGCGATGTGAGAATTGTATATCGAAATCTGTTTAAAACCTTTTACGGCAATCAGGTGCGGATTATTACCGAAGAATTTGGCACTGATATTCTCATAGAAAGTACGGATTTATTTTATAAACTTAAATTGCTTGCTGAAATTAAATATGAATCCGATTTTACGGCTTTCAAAACCGAGCGGGCAAAGGTAGTGGAGCAAATCATTTATTATTTGTATCATTTTCGCAAAAAGGGCGAAATTTTACCCAATATTCTTGTGGCTGCCGACAGAAATGAATTGTTTGTTATCTATGGACCAAAATTGTATGCTTATTTGGACAATGATTATGATTGGACTATAAAACCGTCAGAATCATATAAATACAATCTTGAATTATTTAATGAATTGTTAAAAGACCCCAATTTGGATGTTTTTGTTTACAATCTTCGCTCTCTCAATTTTGATTTTAATTATATTTTTACGCTCATTGACGAGTTATTGCAATTAAACGGCAAATTCAGCACCATTGAGGTAAGTCATAATTCATTACTTAAAATTTTTGAAGATTTTAATAAAAATGTTTTTGGCGGTTTGGCAATAGATTCTAAAATTAAAATGCAAATTTTGTTTAATAAATTCCTTGACAATGGGAAAGTTTATTTGCATCCGCAGAAAAAAAATATCATTTGCGTAATAACAGACAACAAACGCATAACAGAATATCCTCTTAACGCATCGCAATTTGAAGCATTTTTCTCGCAATATAACATTAAGGATTTCAATGCATACAGACAACTTTCCGAAATTGCGGATACGCTACTCGAAGAAATTCAAAGACGTTTTACAGGCGACTTTTGGACACCCAAAATATGGGTAGATAAAGCCCACGAATTGATTGAAAATGAATTAGGTAGCGATTGGAAAGAAAAGTATATTGTCTGGGATGCGGCAGCAGGCACTAAAAATCTGACACGGGATTACAAATTTTCTCAATTATATTGCTCTACCATACATGAAGAGGAAATTGCCATTTCAGATATATACAATCCCGAAGCCGTTACTTTTCAATATGATTTTCTCAATGATGATGTTTGGCTGCATAATGGGAAGCGTGAAATTACAGACGCTTTGAAAATGCCACTTGAGTTGTATAATGCTCTCAAAGAAAAGCGACCAATGGTGTTTTTTATGAATCCGCCGTATGGTAGCAATGGAGATAATGCCAACCGTTCGGGGAAACGTGATAAAGAAGGCATTGCAAAGAGCAAAATCAACAACATAATGCTTGATAATGGCATTGGGGCTTCGGCAGCACAAGAATTGTATTGTCAATTTATCTACCGCACACAACTTTTAGCAAAGACTTTCGGCTATGAAACTGATTTTCACTTCTTCTACTTCTTTAATAAAGGCTTTCTTACAAGCCCAAGTTTTGCCTCATTTACAGGTAAACTTTGTCGCCAATTTTCGTTTGAAAAAGGATTTATGTTTAATGCAGGAGAATTTAATGGCACATCAAGCACATGGGGAGTAATTTTTTCACATTGGAAACTAAATCTAAACACTAATCCTCAAAACAAATTTTCATTCGATGTTTTGGAGAGCAAGAATGGTAAAATTGTTAAAAAAGGTAAATGGATAGGAAAATGCTTGAATAAAAAAGATGTGATTAGTAATTTCATTATTTCAAATAAGAATACGGAACTTTTAAATAATGGGCGTTATCCTAAAACAAAAAATGGCATAGATATCCCTGATGACAAAACACAGTCAAGAGGGAAAATGTACAAGAGTGCTTTCGGATATTTTCATAATTGTGGTAACAATATTCAATTTTCCGACAAATATACAGGTTTGTATTCAATGTGTTTTAATCACGGCGATGGTCAAAATATTACTGTCGAAAACTTTGAACAATGTTTTATTACCTTTGCAGTTCGCAAATCTACATTAGAGGTATTTCGCGAGCAAGACTTGCTTTGGGTGCGAGATAAGGATATTTTTCGCCGTCCGTCTGAAAAATTGCAAAAATCAAAAAAATGGACTGAATTTGTTGCCGATTGTGTGGTTTATTCGCTCTTTGCAAGCGGTTCAAATCAAACAGCATTAAGGAATTATGAATACAACGGCAAACAATGGCGGGTGAATAACGAATTTTTCTGGCTCTCTAAATCGAAAATCACTGAATTGGCAGTCAAATATGGCAATATGGCAACACAAATAGATGCTGACGGAGACACGGAACGCTTTGTGTATCAATGGTTAAGCAAAGATAAGAACAACATCTCAACAGAGGCAACACAATTGTTATCTTTTGCCACCGAATTATTGGAAAAATCTTTTGTTTTGAGAGAAACATACGCACAAATGTATCCACAATATCACCTCAATGCGTGGGATGCAGGTTGGTTGCAAATTTATAAAATGATTTTCTCTAACGACCGTATAAATGACAGTTTAAAAGACTTTCAAAATGAATTTAAAAGCCATTTAAACGCACTTGGAGAAAAAATATTTCAAATAGCAAATGAAGATGAAATGATATGAAAAATTTAGGAAATTATATGGAAATAAAACCATCGGAAATGCCCTTGCAAGCAGACGGCAGTGTATATCACTTAAATTTACACCCTTCGGAATTGGCTGATAATGTGTTACTTGTGGGCGACCCCAATCGCGTGGCAACAGTATCCGCTTTTTTTGATACAATTGAGGTACGCAAAAGCAATCGCGAAATCAACACACATACAGGAACTTACAAAAATAAACGTTTTACAGTGCTTTCTACCGGCATGGGCTGCGATAATATTGATATAGTACTCAATGAGTTAGACGCTTTGGTGAATATTGATTTAGAAAAAAGATGTGTAAAAAAAGAACATAAATCATTGAATATCATTCGTTTAGGAACTTGTGGAGGTTTGCAGCCACATTTGGACATCAATACTTTTATTGCGTCTGCCTATGGTCTGGGAATGGATGGTTTATTACATTATTATGAACATGCTAATTCCTTCTCTGACAGCGAAATAGATAAAATTTTTATGGCAAAAACATTGTGGAATGCCAATTTTCCAAAACCTTATTCTGTGTCGGCATCACCTGCATTGTTGGAAAAAGTTGCTTTTGATATGCAAAAGGGTATAACTATCACAGCATCAGGATTTTATGCTCCTCAATGCAGAACATTACGATTGCCTTTGGGAATGCCTGATTTTGCCCACCGTTTGAGAGATACAACTGCCAAAGGACTCTATTTTACTAACATGGAAATGGAAACTTCTGCCCTTTATTGTCTATCTAAATTGCTGGTACACAATGCTTTAACCATTTGCATCATTATCGCTAACCGCTGCAATGGAAATTTTAGCAAAAACTATTCCCCCGCAATGGAAAATTTAATACAACTTACCCTTGATAGAATGGCAAAAATGTAGAGACATCAAGTGTCGAACT
>JAISTU010000021.1 GCA_031272415.1 Bacteroidales bacterium
TTATAAAATTGTCTGAACCACAGATTTTCATAAGATTTATATGATTATTATGATTTTAGAATTGTGATTTTAAGAATCACACAAATCATAAAAATCATTCAAAATCACAGTTCAGACAATGCAAAAAGAATCTACACTCTCCACTCTGAAAAAAAACCTTATTTATCAAGGTTCCCTTAGTAGCAAGGATTTTTTTCTGTTAATTTCCCTTATTCTCTTATTAACAAAAAATAAGGGTAATGGGGGGGGATTTTTTGGCTACTAAGGGTGCTTTTATAAATAAGGGCTTTATAGATTTATAAAAATCATAAATAATCATTCAAAATCAAAGTTCAGACGAGGGGAAGGTAGAGACGTAGCATGCTACGTCTTTACAATATTTATAAAATCGTGGTTCAGACAGGGGGGGCGAAAATGCAAAAAAAAATAATTCTCCATTCTCCATTTTTAATTTTTAATTAAATAAAAGTGTATTTTTGTATTTTTATAGCATTGTAATTATGGTGAGATATTTATTGATAATTTTTGGGCTTGTATTTTTGAGTGTAAGTAGCAGTAATACAGACCGTTACAAGTGTGATGACATTGTAGGTTATTACTATTCGATAGACCCTTTCTCAAAAGAGGGTTCACAATCGTACATTTATAAGGCAAAAAACGGCACTTATGAGGGGAAAGTGGTTTGGGTTGAAAATGAAAAAAAGAAAAATTTCTTAGGATTGGTATTTCTTAAAAATTTGATTTTCAATGCAAAAGAGCAAGAGTGGCAAGATGGTGTTTTGATTTATCCGGGCAAAAACGGCACTTTTAAAACTTACATGAGTTTTGCCTCGCCTACACAATTGAAAGTGCGGGGCTATTGGGGAGTGTCGCTTTTGGGGAAAACAATGTATTGGCAAAAAGAAAAAGAATTGAGAAAATAAAAAATATGGAAAATATACTAAAAATATCCTATCAAAAAACTTTTCAAAAGACTGATATTCAATCAATTGAAAAAATTAAAAGTGATGGCTCCAATCGAAAATATTTTAGAATTTGGACATCCGAAGGCACTTTGATAGCCGCTTATAATGAGGACAAAAAGGAAAATGCGGCATTTTTGGCATTTAGTTCTTATTTTCAGAACAATGGCATTTCTGTTGCGACTGTTTTAGGAGAGGATTTGCAAAATTGCATCTATTTTTTGTCTGATTTGGGAGACACCACTTTGTATCGGCATTTGTGCGATTTGAGAAAAGATACGGGCATTTTTCCGCCCTCAATGATGCCACTTTATGAGCAAGCATTAGAAAAATTGTTAAATATACAAACAATTGATATTCAACAATTTAACACAAATTTATGCTATCCAAGAGCGGCATTTGATAGTCAATCTATGATGTGGGATTTAAATTATTTTAAGTATTATTTTCTTAAATTGGCACATATTCCTTTTGATGAGCAACTACTTGAAAATGACTTTAATACACTTGTTGCATTTGCCGCTGAGTCGCCGTCTGATTTTTGGTTGTATCGTGATTTTCAGTCTCGTAATATTATGTTGCAAGAGAATAAAATGTATTTTATTGATTATCAAGGATGTAGGAGGGGTGCATTGCAATACGATGTTGCTACTTTGCTTTATGATGCTAAAGCCGCTTTACCGCCTGCCGTTCGGCTGCAATTGATTGATTATTACATAAATATATTAAAAAAACGACTTCCCAAAGTTGCAGAACAGTTTATGAAATATTTTTACATTTTTGTAATTATACGCATTATGCAAGCCATGGGAAGTTACGGATACAGAGGACTTTATGAAAAAAAAGAACATTTTTTACAAAGCATTCCATACGCATTGGAAAATTTGAAATGGATTTTACAAAATGTTGATTTGCCGATAAATATACCTGTTTTGTGGCAAATTTTTCACCAATTGAGCCAAAACCAAAATTTGACAAAATTATGTGAAAAAAAATTGACGGTAGAAATTGTAAGTTTCTCATACAAAGCAGGTTATCCCATTGATTTGAGCGGAAACGGAGGCGGATTTGTATTTGATTGTCGCTGTTTGCCAAATCCGGGACAGTTTGAAAAATTTAAAAAATTGACAGGAGAAGATAAAGAGGTAATAGATTTTTTAAATAACGAAAACACTGTAAATCAATATTTTACATCTATTTCAAAAATTATTGATATGGCAATTGAAAATTATTTAGAGCGACAATTTGACCATTTATGTATTTCTTTTGGCTGCACGGGCGGACAACATCGTTCGGTTTATTTTGCCAATCGTTTGCAACAATATTTAGAAAAAAAATACGTTATCAATATAGTATTAACGCATAAAATGAAATCTTTTTGGAAATGAATTTAAAAAAAGGAAATATATCTAAACAATTGATTATCACGTTTTTAGCGGTTGGATTATTAGTTTCATCCTGTCGGTATCCGGAGGCAAGTCCGAGTTGGTTGCCATTGAATAAACGCATCAGAGGTGCATGGACAGTAACGGAGGTGCAGAAAAATGGGGTCAAAAACAACACCGCCTCGCCCACTTTGGCTGAATCTTACAATGCTTCTTTTGAGTTTTATCAAAATGGACAATTGTTTATTCGTCAATCTGATGACAACGTAAGTCGCACATTATCAGGCTATTGGATGTATACACAAAATAAAAAGTATATTTCTGTGGAATTTGATGACAGATATGCCCACATCAAACGAGATTATGAGATTATTAAGTTCAAAACCAAAGACTTAAAGGTTAGATTTACAGATGAAAATGCAGTCGTTTGGACACTCATTTTTCATCAAGATATTTCCTTCCTTTCCCTTAATTTATGAAGCAAAAATTGTATAGAAGAAAATGACACAAAATATTGATAATCAGTTAAATATAAGCACAATTATTTTTGATTTCGGAGGTGTGTTGGTAGATTTGGACACATCTGCTTGCTTGGCGGCGTTCAACAAATTGGGCTTTTCGCTCATCTCCAATTTGATTGACCATTACCAACAAAAAGGACTTTTGCTTGATTTTGAAGAAGGAAAAATTTCAACAGAAACATTTTTTGAGAAAATGCAGGAGTTAATGGGCAATAATACCCCTATTTCAGCGATTGGGGAGGCTTATTTGGCATTTTTACGCGATATTCCAACCGCCAAATTGGAATTATTATTAGAACTCAAAAAAGATTATAAAGTCTTGTTACTCAGCAATATAAATGCTTTTATATGGGAATACAGCAAAAAGCGTTTTTTTGAAACAAACGGACACACTTTGTCGGATTATTTTGACCGTTGCTATCTTTCTTTTGAGATGGGCGTTTGCAAGCCTAATGTTGCCATTTATCAACAATTGCTTGAAAAAGAAAATTTAAACCCACAAAAATGTCTCTATATTGATGATTCACAAGTAAATATAGCCGCCGGACAACAATTTGGTTTTCAAACTTATTACGCCCAAAAAGGGGAAGATTTTACAGAAAAAATAAGGGAAATTTTGAAGAATAATAAATAGTACAATGAATACAAAATTAAGCAAAGAAGAATACTACAAGTAAAGAATAACATTATGATAAATAATTTATTAAAACACAAAGAATTAGTACTTAAAATCGCAGAAATAGGCTCGCAAAATCCGAATCCTCCATTGATTAGCGACTTGTTTCCGTTTCGTCATTATTTTGATGATACAGGGGAAATCATTACGGAAAAATTGTCAGAAAACGATGGGCTTTGGACAAGGCGAGAAATTTTAACAAGATTTTTATTCTTGCAGGCAGTTTTAGACCAAGGTCCGGACATCATTGGAATAAGGCAACTTTTGAAAGATGTTACA
>JAISTU010000078.1 GCA_031272415.1 Bacteroidales bacterium
GATTTTTTCCGAATTTTGACCGTTTTCTCAAAAAAAAATGGTACATTTGCAAAATGCTTGTCGGAAGTTTTAGGGCAAGGAGAAATTTTTGTTAGAATTGAAAATGGAGATTAAAAAAAATATATATATAAATATGTTGAATAGGATTTATAAGAACATGACAGATTTAAGTCAAATCGGCACTTTGAGTGCATTTTTAGAAGCGTGTAAATCATTGATTTACAGCAATTTATGGGGGGCAAAATTGGGTTTTTGGGAAAACTTCAAAATTACTTAACTGCTTGATTATCAGATAGTTACAAGTTACCCCCCCCACCACCAACTGCTTGATAATCAAGCAGTTACACACTCCCTATAGAGAGCAATTAAAAATTATCAATTAAAAATTAAAAGCAGGTTATGGTTGTGTCTCTTTTTTAAAGAGAATGCAATGCGTAATATGCTTATTGTCAGAAATTTAAATATAATATATAAATAAAATTTAGTAGTAATAAATAAATTTTTTCAGTAATCATGACAAATTCATTTTTAAAGTATTGTAGCCCGGCACAGCAGGTGTCGGAAGTCTGGAGCGGAAACCAGAAGGAAGTGGAACCTAAAAAAAACGGGAAAACCGAAGTGCCACAGAGTAGGAGAAACTTTTTAATGGCGAACAAAAGGCTGATTTCTCATAGTAAAATTATGGTGTTTATGGTAGCGGTTCTTGCAACCGCAATGTTTGCAACCTTTAATGCAAACGGACAAAGTGTCGGGGACACATTTGTAGTTAGTGGTGTTACCTACAAAATCACAAGTCTTTCGCCTAATAAGGTACAACTTGGTGATAACTATAGCGATGCTTTTACAACTAATCCCGCAGGAAGTTACACAATTTTGGATTCCGTAACGGGCGGGACAAATAATTTAACCTATTCTGTTACGTCAATAGGAAATTATGCTTTTCTATATTGCTTCGGCTTAACTTCGGTAACTATTGGTAATTCCGTTACGTCAATAGGAAGTGGTGCTTTTAGAAGTTGCAGCGGTTTAACTTCGGTAACTATTCCTAATTCTGTTACATCAATAGGAAGTTCTGCTTTTTATAATTGCAGTGGATTAACTGCAATAAATGTTGATGCAGGTAATCTTGTTTATAATTCAATTGATGGAATTTTGTGCAAATACGATACCTTATTCTTATGTCCTGCGGGGAAAACAGGTGGGTTAACTATTCCTAATTCGGTTATGTCAATAGGAGGTGGTGCTTTTGAAGGTTGCAGTAGTTTAACATCTGTAACTATTGGTAATTCTGTTACGTCAATAGGGGTCAATGCTTTTTATGATTGCAGCGGCTTAACTTCGGTAACTTGGAATGCGGTTAATTGCACTTTGCCTACTACTTCTACCTACTGTCCTTTTTATAATCTAACATCAATAACCAATGTAACTATTGGAGACAGCGTGCAAGTAATACCTAACGGTCTTTTTTATGGTTGCAGCGGAATAACAGGAACATTAACCATTCCTAATTCTGTTACATCAATAGGAAGTTATGCTTTTTATGGTTGCAGCAACAGTAACTTTGCAAAAACACTGATACTTGGGAGTTCGCTTACAACAATAGATACTACTGCATTTAAAGGATTGAAGGTAGATACTCTTTATTACAATACGGTTAATTACATAACAGGTACTTTAGCAACAAGCATGTTTCCTACCTTAAAAGTATTGATTATAGATGACGATGTTACTTTCATTTCTCAAAAATTCTTCTATAACTGCACACAACTATACAAGATTTATTGTAATGCCTTAACCCCACCAACACTATATGCTAATACATTCCAAAATGTATCTCCCGCTATTCCTGTTCATGTGCCTTGCGGAAGTATTAGTGCATATCAGAGTGCAACAAATTGGAGTGCATTTACTAATTATGTTGGAATACCTGACACAACCTTTATAAACGCAGAAATCTGTTACGGACAAACTTATACTCAAAATGGCTTTAATGAAAGCACTGCAGGACAATACTGCCACACAGAACAAACCACAAATGGTTGCGACTCAACAATTACTTTGAATTTGGTAGTTAATCCTGTTTATAATGATACCATAAATGCAGAGATAGCGGCAGGCGAGACTTACAACTTGAACGGTTTCAATGAAAGTACCGCAGGAACATACACTCAAACGTTGCAATCAGTAAATGGCTGCGACAGTATTGTTGTTCTTAATCTTTCTGTTACAACCAGTTTGAATGATATCGCCACAATGAACTTTGGTATTTATCCCAATCCCACATCTTCTCAATTAAAAATTATAAATTATCAATTAAAAGATGGTGAAAATCTGGAGATTATAGATGTGTTAGGTCGTGTTCAACAATCAACAATCGTTAATCAACAATCCGAAATCATTATTGATATTTCACATTTAGCAAAAGGAATGTATTTTATTAAAATCGGCAATTGGAGAGGGAAATTTGTGGTTAATTAAAATCCCCCTCAAGGGGGGACTTTTTGAAATAATGTAGAGACGTAGCGTGCTACGTCTCTTTTGCATTGTCTGAACTGTGATTTTAGTATGATTTATAAGATTGGCAAGATTATAAAATTGTCTGAACCACTGATTTTCGTATGATTGATGTGATTATTATGATTTTAAGTAATCACATAAATCAAAAAAAATCATTCAAAATCACAGTTCAGACAAGGAGGGTGCAAAAATGCAAAAAAAAATCTCTACACTCTACACTCTGAAAAAAACCTTATTTATCGAAGTTCCCTTAGTAGCAAGGATATTTCTGTTAATATCCCTTATTCCCTTATTAACAAAAAAAAATAAGGGGAATGGTGAGGTTATTTTTGGCTACTAAGGGTGCTTTTATAAATGAGGGCTTTTATAATTTGTTAAATTCGTAAAATCTTAAAAATCACACAATTTTTTCCAAATCACAGTTCAGACGATGGGCAGGTAGAGACGGTGCGTGTACCGTCTTTACTATCATAAAACAATCTTTCTAATCCTGTAAATCCTATGAAAATCGTGGTTCAGACAGGACAGGAAATGTCTAATTTTAGAACATTTTTCTCCCAAAATGCAAAAAAATCTCCGCTCTGAAAAATAAATCAAAAATAACACAATAAAAATCTTTTTTTTACGTTATAATTTTTTTGATAATATTAAATAAATTAGGAGTTAAAATTATGTTAAAACAATCAATTTCAATTTTTTTGTGTGCAGCGATAATAGGCTGTATATCAGTTAGTTGTACAGGAGACAAAGAAGTACAAGAGTCATCGGAAGGACTGCAAGGTGAAATCACTATTTCTGGGGCATTCGCTTTAAAACCGTTGGTAGACAAGTGGGCGGAAGAATTTCAGAAGGCAAATCCTGATGTAGTTATTGATGTTTCAGGCGGTGGTGCAGGAAAAGGGATGACGGACGTTTTGTCAAACATGGTCGATTTGGGCATGGTTTCGCGGGAAGTTTTTCCTGCCGAATTGGAAAAAGGTGCTTATCCGATTGGGGTAGCCATTGATGCGGTAGTGCCAACTATTAATGCGTCAAATCCGCTTTTGGCTGAACTCAAAAAAACAGGTCTCACCCGTAAAAAAGCCCAAGAAATTTGGATTGCACAGACCTGTAAATCATGGGAATCCGTGCTTGGCAAAACAGGTAAAACGGATATTCACGTTTACAATCGGTCGGATGCTTGCGGAGCGGCGGAAACATTTGCCCTTTGGATGGGTGCAAAACAAGAAAATCTGCAAGGAACAGGTGTTTTGTACGACCCCGGCGTAGCCAATGCTATTCAAACAGACAAATTAGGCATAGGTTACAACAATTTGGGCTATGCTTATGACGACAAAACCCACAAACTCAATCCTAACATGGAAATTTTGCCATTAGATGTCAATGAAAATGGACAAATTGACCCCCAAGAGTCTTTTTACGGCACAAAAGATGAGGTCATCAAAGCCATTGCAACAGGACAATATCCATCGCCCCCTGCACGACAATTGTATTTGGTCGCAAAAGGAAAACCTACAAATCCTGTAGTGCAAGCATTCCTTAAATATGTGCTCACAGAAGGACAAAAATTGAATATCCCTACCGGATACATCAATATTGAAGAATCACAAACTCAAAAATCACTCAAAGATTTGGGGTTAGATAAATAAAATTTGTACAAATAGATAAAGTATTTTCAAAAAGATGAAATACCGAATTTTTAAAGATAAAATTACCGGTGCTGCTATGGCGGCGCTGGTAGTTTCTTCTTTGTTTTTGGTTGTCATGTTAGGATTAGGATTGTTGTATTATTCTATTCCTGTTTTGAAAGAGCATTCTATTTCCGAATTATTATTTACCTCTTCGTGGCAGCCGTCTGCCAATAAGTTTGGTTTTTTACCTTTTATTATCAGCACGGTTTGGGTAACAGGGATTGCGATTGTGTTTGCAGTTCCGATTTCACTTTTATCGGCAATATTTTTAACGGAATATTCCAAACCGCGTCTCAAAAAAGCGGTTTTTCCTGTTTTAGATGTGTTAGCGTCTTTGCCGTCTGTAATTTACGGATTATGGGGCAGTCTGTTATTGGTGCCGATTATCAGTCGTTTTGCGGCTTCTGCGGGCATTTCAACAACAGGAAACACCATATTAGCAGGCGGTATTGTGTTAGGTGTAATGATTTTACCGTTATTGGTGAGTTTGTTTGTTGAAATTTTTTCAGCCGTACCGGTAGAAATCAGGGATACATCTGTTGCATTAGGTGCAACTCGCTGGCAAACAGTGAAAAAAGTGCTATTAAAAAAGACTATTTCAGGCATTTTGGCATCTGTTGTTTTGGCTGTTTCGCGGGCATTAGGCGAAACGATAGCCGTTTTAATGGTCTGCGGAGGCGGTAAATTGTTGCCTTTGTCGCCATTAGACAGCGGATTTCCAATCCCTGCATTGATAGCCAGCGCATACAGCGAAATGGGCTCGGAAGATACCTATAAATCAGCCCTCTTATTTGCTGCTTTGTTGCTGTTTATCATTGTTTTTCTGTTTAATTTGTCCTCAAGAATTATTTTATATAGAATTGAAAAAAGATTTACCTGATGAAATTTTTGGAAGAAAAAATATTTAAAATCTTAATGTATTTGAGTTTAGGGATAGTTTTTGCGGCTGTTATCAGTATCATTATCACTATTTTTGCCAAAGGAGTATCTGCATTGAGTTGGGATATGATTTTTCATACCGGTCGGCAAGGAGGTATTTTGAATGCTATTGCAGGCTCAATTTATATTGTAGGAATGTCTACTTGTATTGGATTGATAATCAGCATTCCTACGGTTTTTTATTTGAATATATTTCGCAAAAAAGATTCCAAATTGGGATATTTTGTACGTTTATCTTATGATGTGATGTTTGGTGTGCCGTCCATTGTATATGGCATTTTAGGGTATGCGGTAATGGTTTCATTGGGTATGCGGTCGTCTCTGTTAGGCGGTATTATTGTTATTACATTGCTTATTTTGCCGATATTTGTTCGCTCTATGGACGAGGTTGCCAAAGATTTTCCGCGTGATATTTTAGATACTGCTTATTCATTGGGAGCAACGCGTTTAGAAACAATCAGAGTAGTTTTGCGTCAAATTGTCCCCGGTATTGCCACTGCGACTTTACTTTCCATTGGCAGGGCTATCGGCGATGCAGCCGCAGTAATGTATACCGCAGGATGGTCGGAAATGATACCGTCTTCTTTCAAACAAAAAGCCGCTACTTTACCGGTCGCCGTTTTAGAATTTTATCAACAGCCTTTTTCAGACGTACAAGACAAAGCATACGCATCTGCTATTATATTGACTATCATTGTTTTACTGCTCAGCATCGGCGGCAGATTTATTATGAATAAATTTTCAAAAAATAAATTGCAGTAACCTTTTTTTCAGAGTGTAGAGTGTAGAGTGAAGATTTACGATTTTAGATTTTTCTATTTTTTTTGCATTTTGGGACAAATTTGTTCTAAAATTTGCCTCCACTTGCACCGTCATTACGAGCGTGCCCCGCAATCCCCACTTTTATACCATGGACAGGTTTTAGTCCATTTTGGTACAATCAATGCACTAGAACGTGCAATTCAGTCGGCAATTTCAACCCCTGGGTCTCAATGCTCCTTTCGGAACTATTGGCCCAAACTTCATAGAGGTGGAGGGGGAGTCGAACCCTCAAACCCGGTTCCACCAAAGTTTTTAATACAACTTATTAACTTCTCGACTTAACTCTTGATCTAACTCTTTAACGAGTTCACGAATGCATGCAATTTGATCACGGAGAAGAAAATTTTCTTCTTCGAGATGATTCAATTCATCATAAGCAAGGGCATAATCGACACGACGCCAAGCAAATTTCAGCGAATCAACATGGAAACTGTCGAGACCATTATCGAACTCATGAAACATGTAGTAATCCCGCTGCATCTCGTTACGCATTGAATCAACTTGGTTATTCAGGGAATCAACTTGGTGAGTTAAATTCCTTTCTGATTCCTTGAGAGACTTCATTCGTGGGTAAACATTAAGAGTGACTGCGATAACTGCGACGATCCAAATGAAATTTGTGGAGTACAACAGAATTTTTACGAATTGCTCATCGGGAGTACAACCATAGAAATTGAAAAATAACTTTGCTAAATGTTTTATTCTTTTCATAGGGGTGTTGTCAGGAATCGAACCTGATGACCAGGCGTCAGGATAGAGTGCGTAGTCAAAGCCAATAACAACACTCAAAAACAGACTCTGCGAGCGTCTATTGAAAAATCATTAGCATTGCTCTGCAAAGTATCCACTTTCGTTGTACTTTTACTATCTTCTGTTTCCATAATTGATAATGTATATATTCTGTTTAATATATTATATCTCTTTCATTTCAAATTTTCAAAAAAAACGTCATCCCCCAAAACAATGGACTTTTACAGTTCCAAAGTTAAGGTCTTTGCAAAGATCCACTTTTTTTTGATACAAAAGTTAATTTTGCGAAAAAAAAGTTGCAATTATTTTATATTTTGTTGATTGTCAAAGAAATAATTTTTTTAAGTTTTTTTTGTCTGAACTTTTTGTCTGAACTTTGATTTTAGTATGATTGATGTGATTATTATGATTTTAAAATTGTCTGAACCACTGATTTTCGTATGATTTTTTTGATTTGTGTGAAATCATAGTAATCATGTTAATCATTCAAAATCACAGTTCAGGCAGGAGGGGGCAAAAGGTAAAAAAATAATTATCAATTCAAAATCACTGTTTTACGTTCGCTCTTTTTGCCAATTGTTCGCTCACAAATTGCGATTTTTCGGCTTCTGTTTTGCCACTTAAAACAGGTTTAAAAAAGAAAACTTTCAATATGGCAAACATGATAAATAATTTTATCAATATCAACAGCCACAGCGTTTTACCTATTGTCATTGAGCGAAAACCGTCTATATAAAACCAAAAAATTTTAGCAAAAATATTGCGTTTTTTTGTCCTTTTAACTTCTAATTCATTCATTTTGAGTAAGTTCCTTAAATAATTGATTTTCTGATTTTTACCAAATTTTTCAATAAATTTTCCACATTTTGGAGTGGTAGCATATTAAATTTATCAGATTTTGCATTGTCAATGTCGGGATGTGTTTCCATAAAAATTCCGTCTGCACCGCAAGCGATACCTGCTTTGGCAATTAGGGCTATTTTATCAGGTTGTCCGCCACTGACACCACTGTTTTGATTAGGCTGTTGAAGAGAATGTGTAACATCCACAATTACAGGACAATCATTCTGTTGCATAATAGGAATTGAACGAAAATCAACCACCAAATCCTGATAGCCAAACATGGTACCTCTTTCGGTGAGCATTATTTTATGATTCCCAAAAGAGCGAACTTTTTCTGCTACAAATTGCATGGACTCGGCAGAAAGAAATTGACCTTTTTTCACATTGACAGGTTTTCCTGTTTTTGCGGCGGCTAAAAGAAGGTCTGTTTGTCGGCATAAAAAAGCAGGAATTTGAAGTATATCAACATATTTCGCCGCCAATTGAGCCTCTTCTGCACTGTGAATATCGGTAACAACAGGAATTTGCAGTTGCTGACCGATTTGGGAAAGCAACTGCAACGCCTTCATATCTCCGATGCCCGTAAAAGAGTCAATCCTTGAGCGATTGGCTTTGCGATAAGACGCTTTGAATATAAACGGTACCCGCAATTGAGATGTTATCTTTTGGAGATAAACCGCAATTTCAAACGGCAACGTCTCATTTTCAACCACACAAGGTCCTGCCATCAGGAAAAAATTATTCTCCTTCTCAAACGGCAAATTCGGCAGAATTTGATAAATATTCATTCTCTTTTAGTCGCCTAATGTAGCCACCATTACCGCTTTAATGGTATGTATTCTGTTTTCGGCTTCATCAAAAACAACTGACATCGGCGATTCAAAAACCTCATCGGTAACTTCCATAGCCTCAAGTCCAAATTTTTGATAAATTTCTTCTCCAACAGCCGTTTCGCGGTTATGAAATGACGGCAAACAATGCAAAAATTTTACATTAGGATTGCCGGTCGCCTTCACCACTGCCATATTGACCTGATAGGGCTGCAAAAGTTGTATCCTTTCGTTCCACACTTCGGCAGGCTCACCCATAGAAACCCAAACGTCAGTGTAAAGAAAATCCACTCCTTTGACCGCTTGTGCCACATCTTCGGTGATAGTGATTTTAGCCCCTGTTTGAGCCGCAATTGCTTGACATTGAGCCACTAAATCCTCTTTGGGCTGACACGCTTTAGGCGCCGCAGCACGAAAATCCATGCCCATCTTGGCAGCCCCTACCATCAACGAATTGCCCATATTATTGCGAGCATCGCCCAAATAACAGAACGAAATTTGGTGCAAAGTCTTATCCGAATGCTCCATCATGGTCAAAAAATCTGCCAAAATTTGTGTAGGATGAAATTCGGTTGTTAATCCGTTCCACACCGGCACGCCTGCATATTTTCCCAACGTTTCCACAATTTCTTGTGCATATCCGCGATATTCTATGCCATCATAAATACGCCCCAAAACACGAGCAGTATCTTTCATTGACTCTTTTTTTCCCATTTGAGAACCTGACGGTCCTAAATAAGTAACGTGTGCCCCTTGATCTAATGCCGCCACCTCAAACGAACAACGCGTGCGGGTAGAGTCCTTTTCAAACAAAAGAACTATATTTTTTCCCTTCAATTTGGGCTGTTCTGTGCCTGCATATTTCGCTTTTTTCAAATCTGCCGACAATTGCAGCAAAAATTTGATTTCATCAGGCGTAAAATCCAATAATTTTAAAAAATTTCTGTTCCTTAAATTAAATCCCATTTTTATATTTGTTTAATTTTATTATTTTATAATTCGAGTTCCACAATTTTCATTATTCAGTTGTCCCGCTTCGGTTATAATGCATTCTTTGCCTCCATTTTCCACAAAATAAATGCCCGCTCTGACTTTCGGCGCCATTGAACCTTCGGTAAAATGTCCTTCTGATAAATATTTTTTTGCCTGCGTAACAGTCATAGTATCAATAGGTTGCTCATTAGGCTTGCGAAAATTGATATAAATTTTGGGAACATCGGTCAAAATATAAAACTCATCCGCCTTAATTTTGACTGCCAACAATGCAGAGGCTAAATCTTTATCAATAACCGCCTCTATTCCATTGATTTTCTGATATTTATCTTTTACAACCGGAATGCCGCCCCCACCGACAGTGATAACTATATGTCCTGCTTTTGCCAACATTTCAATCACCTCAACGTTCAGAATTTCAATAGGCTGTGGAGAAGCAACAACTCTTCGCCACCCATTCCCTTTGGGGTCTTCTTTAAATGGCGTCCCGGGATTGTTCGCCAAAAACGTATTCATCTGTTTTAGTTTATAGTAAGGTCCTACAGGCTTGGTCGGATTGAGCAACATTTTGTCATTTTTATCCACAACAACTTGCGTAATCAATCCCACAATATTCCTTTTAATATGGTGTTTTGCAAGTATATTTCTCAATCCTTGTTCAATCAAATAGCCGATAGAGCCTTGCGTTTCCGAGACACAAAAATCCAACGGCATAGCAGGAACATCGGTTACACGGCTCGCAATTTCATGTTGCAACATCACATTGCCTACCTGAGGTCCATTACCATGACCGATGACAATATGATACCCCTGCTCGAGTAACCTTATCACCGACTCACAAGTTTGTTCTACATTGGCAATTTGTTCTTTGTAAGTGCCTTGTTCTCCGCTTCTTAACAAAGCATTGCCCCCAAAGGCTATTACAGCCATTTTGTTCATTCCGATTTTTTGCTTGTCCAAAATCCTAATTTTATAATAATTTATTGATATTTACAAAAAAAATAATCCGCCCAAAAAAGGCACTAAATTACAAAGATACACCTTTTTATCAATTAAAAATTAAAAACCTATTTTTAATTGAGAATGGAGAATTGAAAATTGAGAATTATTTTTTTTGCTTTTTGGGAGAAAAACGTTCTAATTGTCTGAACCACGATTTTCATAAGATTTATATGATTTGTGTGATTTTAAAATTGTCTGAACCACTGATTTTCGTATGATTGATGTGATTATTATGATTTTAGATAATCACACAAATCATTCAAATCATTCAAAATCATAGTTCAGACGGAAAATGTCCAATTTTAGAACATTTTTTCTAAAAAATCTACACACTCCACTCTAAAAAAAAAACTTATTTATCGAGGTTCCCTTAGTAGCAAGGATTTTTCTGTTAATTACCCTTATTCCCTTATTAGCAAAAAATAAGGGTAATGGGGGCGTTATTTTTTGGCTACTAAGGGTGCTTTGATAAATAAGGGTTTTTATAGTTTTATAAAATCACACAAATCATTAAAATCATTCAAAATCAAAGTTCAGACAAGGGGATTTGACGAATGGAATGAATGGCACAACATTAAAATCATTTTGGTACTACATTTTCGTTTGAGACGTGGCACGACATGTCTCAACATAAAAAAAAAAAGAGGTAAAAATGTTCTAAAAAAGCAATCAAACAACTCTTTCAAACACGCAGAATTGATATGCGTAGGGGTGTTGTGCATCGGCGGGGTGAGAAATAGATTGTATTTCTCTCCAAATTAAGGAGTCAATATTTGGGAAAAAAACATCTGCTTGCGGAAAATCTGCATCAATTTTTGTAACGTAAAGCATTGATACATAAGGTAAAAACTGTTTATACACTGATGCACCGCCCATGATAAACACTTTTTTTTCATTTTCAATCGCTTTCAAAACCTCTTCTATCGAATGCAAAGTTATACAGTCCTCAAAATCAGCCTCTTGTCGCGCCGAAAGAACAATGTTTTTACGTTTGGGCAAAGGTTTTATGGGTAATGAAAAATAAGTGTTTTCTCCCATAACTACAACAGAATCAATGGTTTGCGATTTGAAATATTTTAAATCATTCGGCAAATGGCACAAAAGTTGATTTTTGCAACCAATTTCCAAATTTCGCCCCACCGCAACAATAATATTCAGATTAGGATATATTTTCATTTTTGCAGTTTAATTTTCGTTTTTAACCATATAAAGAACCACTTTGCCGACTGCAGAAAGTGTCTGTTTATCAATCGTTTCCATATTATCTTGCAGAGTGTGCCAATGTTCATAAAATCCTGATACTGTTGTCGTTCTGCGGTCAATAATATCAATTGTGGGGATATTTCTATGGGTATTGATGGGAATATGATCATCAATCAAAGCCGAAGTTTCCTGATTTTGAAAATAGTTACCAAAGCCCAACGCCTGCGCTTTAGCCCATACATTGCCTACTATATCGGGGGCAAAGTGCATGGAGGCACCCTCTTTGGTGAAAGTGGCATTTTTGGCGCCCACCATATCCAATAAGATGCCATATTTTGCCCGATAATTGGGGGTATGCGGGTGTGTAGCCCAAAATTGCGCCCCCAAACACCATGTATTTTCGTCGCTTGCCCTGCGCTCTTCTTCGGGGGCTCCGTAATCTTCGGCATCAAAAAGAATAATATCTACACCCACAACAGGCTCATTTATAGACAGTTGCCTTGCAATTTCCAACAAAATTCCTACTCCGCTAGCACCGTCATTAGCCCCGTCAATAGGTTTTCTGCTGTTGGTAGGGTCGGGGTCATGATCTGCGTAAGGTCTTGAATCCCAGTGTGCTGCTAATAAAATTCGCTTTTGCATATTCGGTTTAAAAGAAGCAATAATGTTTTTTGAACGCAAATTGGCACCATTATAAGCACGTATCTCAAAATTTTGCACAATCACTGTGTCTGCATAATTTTTTAATGTATTTATCAGAAAATCAGCACATTGCCTGTGAGAAGAACTGTTCGGCACACGAGGTCCAAACGAGACTTGCTTCTCTACAAAATAATAGGCTGTATCTACGTCAAAATCAGGCGATTGAATAGCCGTTTGCACCACCAATGTCTCTGTTTTTTTACTTTCATCATTAACACACCCAACAATTACCACTGTAAGGGTTATTAGAATTTTTTTTACTGTTTTATTCATTTTTATAGATATATTTAATTGATTATGAATTATTTACGATAACATTTGTTTTACTTTGCAAAGTGCGATCACCAATTTATCAATGTCTTCTTTGCTGTTATAGACGCCAAAAGAGGCTCTGACGGTGCCTTTTATCTGCAATCTATCCATCAACGGCTGGGCGCAATGATGCCCTGTTCGGACGGCTATATTCATCATATTGAGCAAAGTACCTACATCGGCAGGATGATGTTGAGCGAGCAAAAATGAAATTACACCCGCTTTTTGAGCCGCATTGCCAATGATACGAATGCCTTCTATTTCATGCAATCTATTTGTCGCATAATCAAGTAGTTGCAGTTCATGCTCAATCAAATTTTCTACTCCGCAATCGTTGATAAAATCAATGGCAGCCGACAGCCCCACCGCACCGCCGATATTGGGTGTACCTGCCTCAAATTTGAAAGGCAAAGCATTGAATGTAGTCTTCTCAAAACTAACCCTTTCAATCATATCTCCCCCCCCTTGATAGGGCGGCAAAGCCTCCAAATGCTTTTCTTTTCCGTACAAAATACCAATCCCCGTCGGTGCATACATTTTATGCCCTGAAAAACAATAAAAATCACAATCAAGTTCCTGAACATCAATGTTTTGCGATTTAATACCCTGCGCCCCATCAATCAATACAGGTACATTTTGTTGGTGAGCAAATGCAATCAATTCTTTGACAGGATTGATAGTGCCTAATACATTGGAAATGTGCGTAATAGCCACTATTTTTGTATTTTGGGAGAATAAATTTCTAAAATCCTCCATTAACAATTCTCCATTCTCGTTAATGGGAATAATTTTTAACTTTGCACCTGTCCTTTGGGCTGCCATTTGCCAAGGCACGATATTGGAATGATGCTCCATTTGAGAGAGCAAAATTTCATCATTAGGCTGTAAATATTTTTTTGCAAATGTGTCGGCAATCAAATTAATAGACTCTGTTGTGCCGCGTGTAAAAATTATTTCATGTGCATATTTTGCATTGATAAATTGTTGAACTTTTTGTCTTGCAGACTCGTAAATTTGTGTTGCTTTTTGACTCAATGAATGCACACCACGATGCACATTGCTATGCGTGGTACTATAATAATCAGACACTGCATTTATCACACAATCAGGACTTTGTGATGATGCTGCACTGTCCAAATATACCAAATCTTTCCATTCTGTTCCCTTAAAAATCGGAAACTGTTTTTTTATCTCATCAAAAAATTTTGCCATATCATTTGTTTAGCCTTTTGCAAAGTTAGCAAAAAAAATCATACAAAAGAGTTTTTTGTGATTTTTAAGGATTTTGTTTTTTTATTTTTATTTGAAGAAAAAGTGTAATTTTGTAAAATGTTCAATTGAAATGCAGTCAGATAGATTGTATCATCGAAATTTGATATTAAGTGTTAGAAAGAAAATAGATAAAAAAATATGAAAACTTACAGAAAAGAACTTGTTTTTAATACCCCTACTCGGCGTGCGTACATCAATATTACACCGATTATAGAAGATTGTTTAAGAGAGAGCGACATTAAAGAGGGACTGTTGCTATGCAATCCTATGCACATTACGGCAAGCGTGTTTATCAATGATGATGAAAGCGGTTTGCACCACGATTTTGAGCAGTGGTTGGAACGTATTGCCCCTGAAAAACCGCATTCACAATATCGCCATAATGGATTTGAGGACAATGCCGATGCACACATCAAAAGGCAAATTATGGGACGTGAGGTAGTGGTCGCTATTACCGCCGGAAAACTTGATTTTGGCACGTGGGAACAGATTTTTTATGCCGAATTTGACGGCAAACGAAACAAAAGAGTACTCGTTAAAATAATTGGAGAATAAAATGACATATCAAGCACATTCAACGGCAGTTATAGATGACAATTGCACTATCGGAGAAGGGACAAAAATTTGGCATTTTACCCACATTATGAGCCATTGTAAAATTGGACTAAATTGCAATATTGGGCAAAATGTGATGATAGCAACGGGTGTAATTTTAGGAAATAATGTGAAAATTCAAAATAATGTCTCTGTGTATGAGGGTGTTATATGCGAAGATGATGTTTTTTTAGGACCTTCGATGGTGTTCACCAATGTTTTTAATCCGCGAAGTGCTGTCAATCGCAAAAATCAATTTCGTCAAACGCATGTCGGCAAAGGGGCTACTATTGGTGCCAATGCGACTATCGTTTGTGGCAATGATATTGGTGATTATGCTTTTGTTGGAGCAGGAGCGGTGATTGTAAAACCTGTCAAAGATTTTTCTATAATGGTCGGAAATCCTGCCCACCAAATCGGTTGGATGAGCCGCAATGGGTGCAAATTGCATTTTAATGAACAAGGATTTGCATTTTGTGAACAAACAAATGAAAAATATATACTCCAAAATGCAAACGTTTTTTTAGTAGAAAGTTGAAAAATTCATTTTAGAGTGGAGAGTGTAGAGATTTTTGCATTGTCTGAACTGTGATTTGGAATGATTGATGTGATTATTATGATTTTAGATAATCCCATAAATCATTTAAATCATTCAAAATCATAGTTCAGACAATGCAAAAAAAAATCTCCACTCTCCACTCTACGCATTACACTTTTTTTTTATTATTTGTAGGACAAAATGGGGCAAATGGGGAGCAAAAAGTTGCATAATTTTATTGATAAAACTGCCGCCGATACATTGTTTTTTCTTTTTAAACATTGCTTTGAGTGCACAATTTGCGGATTTTTGCGGTGTTGAAAGCACTTTCCATTTGAGACCTGTTTTCAAAATTTTGTTGGAAGCGCCATAAAGGTTTGTGGCTACACCGCCCGGACAAGCAACAGTCAAACTGACATTGCTGTGATACAATTCTTCGTGCATTGTTCGCGAAAAATGTCGTAAATATGCCTTCGTTGAACTGTATAACGCGATGCTCGGCACAGCCATCCACGCCGCCAAAGAAGACATGTTGAGTATATAACACTGTCGACCGCTTTTGAGCATCTGTTGGGCAAACAAACGACAAAGTAAAGTGGTCGTAAATACGTGTAAATAAAGTATTTGCGTTATTTTGTCGGGGGCTGTGTCCACCACTTCGCTGAAAGTAAATACACCCGCATTGTTAATCAAAATATCTACCTCAATAGATTGATTTTGAGCGTATTGAAAAAGATTTTGAGCCGAATTTTCTTCTGCTAAATCCAATTCCAAAGTAAGAACTTCTATTGAGTAATTTTTTTGCAATTTAGCACCTTTTTCTTCTAAAATTGCCTTTTGATTGCTCACCAAAAACAAATTATGCCCTAATTGTGCCAAACGTTCTGCAAATGCAAGTCCAATTCCCGAACTTGCGCCCGTAATCAAAGCATAAGTGTTATCTTTGTTCTGCACGTGAAATTTCTTTTTGTAATTTAGGAGGTAAATTTTCTGTGCAATGGTGGCATTTCATTGATACTGAATACATTCTGCCGATGCAATAATTAGAGTGTCCGCATGAACTTTTATAGGATAAATCATTGATTTTCAATTTATTGATAAAATCTGTATCATTTATTAAAACTCTTCCCATTTGCACCAATTGAAATCCTGCATTTAGTACCTCATCAATTTTTTGCCGAGAGATTAAACCTCCAACATAAATCAAGGGCAAAGAAAGTGCTTGTCTGAATTTTTTAGCATCTTCCAAAAAATAGCCCTCACTAAACGGTTTTGACGGCATCATTAACCATCCAAAACACCGCACCAAGGCTTTGAGCCACCAATAACGTTTCATGTCCATGTAATAAGCCAAGGTTTTGTAAGGCATTGCCCCGTGCATAACCGTCATAGGCGATTTGCTGACAAAACCGGCACTCAAAACCAAAGCATGTACTCCCATTTTTTCGAGCGTTTGGGCAGTTTTTATACAATCGTCAATTTGCATGCCACTCTTAAAACCGTCGTACATGTTCACTTTGACAATCACTGCCATATCATTGCCAGCCACGCGAAGCACTTCTTCGATAACCATTTTCATAAAAAGCATTCTTTTGTCAAGCGAACCGCCGAATTTATCCCGCCGTTTGTTGGTATATGGCGACAAAAATTGCGAAATCAAATAGCCATGTCCTGCGTGTATTTCTACTGCGTCAAAACCCGCTTGTCGTGCCAATTGAACAGCATTGCCAAAATCTTTTACTAATTCATTGATTTGTTGTGTTTTAAGTTTTCTCACAAATGTAGGAGAGTAAAGATTAAAGCCCGCCGAAGCCCCCACCGGCATTTGTCCTGCTGTATGTCTGTGTGTCATATTGCCACAATGCCCTAATTGAATGGCTGCTTTTGCACCTTGTGCGTGTATGGAGTCGGTCATTTTTTTCAAATCTTCAACAATTTGCGGTCGCATCCACAGTTGTCCTTCAAATGAAATGCCACTGCGATTGACTGCTGCATAAGCCACTGTGGTCATCCCCACACCTCCTTTGGCAACAGCAGTATGATAGTCCGCCAATTCTTGTGTAGGGCTGTAATTTTTGCCCATATTTTCAAACGCCGCCGACCGGATAGTCCGATTGCGTAACGTGATAGACCCCAATGTAAAGGGTGTAAATAAAATTGATGTATCCATCGCTTTTTCTTAATTAAATTATAAAATGCAAAAATACAGTTTTTATTGAGTGGAGAGTTGAAAGGGAATTTTTTTTAGAGTGTAGAGTGTAAAGATTTTTTTTTTTGCATTTTCGCGTCAAAATGTTCTAAAAAATGAACAATTTACAATAATATCGGAGATTTGACGTTAATAAAAGAAAAAAAATATTAATAAAATGAAAAATGGAATAGGAAAATACAACAAGCATTATTACACAGGTAATCACTTGAGTAGCACGCAGTTAGTAACAGATGGGACGGGTGAGGCTGTACAGCAGGTAGAATACGCACTTTTCGGAGAAGTTGTGAATGAGTATAACATCGATTGGAGTAACGGACAAGTGCCTGATTTTAAGTTTAATGCAAAAGAATTGGACGAAGAAAATGGGCTGTATTATTTTGAGGCGAGGTATCAGAATCCGCCGGTGTTTATAAGTAGGGATCCGCTGTTTGAGAAGTATCCTACTTTGTCGCCGTATAGTTATTGTGCGAATAATCCTCTCAAATATATAGACCCTACGGGAATGATAATTGACCCTGCGGGAGCGGAAGAGGCAGCAGCATATCAAGAATACAAAGACAAAATAAATGCCGAAGTACAAAACTGGCAAAATAAGGTAAATACACAGCAAACTGCAGTCAGTGAGGCAAAAAATGGAGTTCAAAAGTTTTTCAGGCAACTTGGTCTCAAATTTGCAAAAAGCCAACTTAACATGTGGCAAGGTATTCAAAATGAATTGTGTGAAATGGAAAGTTCAGAGACTATATTTAAAATATGTATGGGAAATAATATTGCTCAACAATCAAATGACCCCAATATATGCGGTTCTACCACGTATGACGTTTCGCTAAAGCAAGTCAATATTAATGTTGGAGGAACAGGAATATACAGTACAATGCAAGTACTATCGCATGAATTATTGCATGGCTACCACTATCTAAACGGAGAGTTGGATTTTGATTGTTCTGGGTTAAGCGGAGGGATGTTCTATGATAAGACAGATGAATATGCTGCATATAATCGGCAAAATCTATTCGCAACAGACCCCAAACAATTGTTAAATCCAATACGGCACGTAAATGCAAATTATCCAAGGTTGCCTAATAATAATGTTTCTTATAAAAATTGGATAAATAAAGACAGTTATGATAAGGATAAAGCGACAGGAAAATTTCGTTAAGTACAAACCTTTTTACTCACATTATTTGGCGATTTTATTGGTTTTTAACTGTAATCTTTTTTCATGTTCTGTCTTAAAAAACGCTGATGTTTGTAATCAAACATTTGCAACAAATTATGTTGATTATCATGGTAGTTTTCAGCAATTAACTTTAACTCAAAAAAATAGTTTTACTTACTGTTGGCACGAAGGGATGGCAAGTGATATGATAAGTGGAACATGGACATTAGAGAACCGCAAAATTATTCTTACACCTAATTATCTTGCATCTACTTATCAGGTGATAGAATGCGATACGTGTACCCAGTATGTATTATTGCTGACAGATTGGTTTTCTGACACAGCAGGAGCGACAATATGTATATCAGATGAAGAAGGGAATGATACAATATATGATGCGTATGACAATAGGGGAGTAGTTTATTTGTCTTCGAATGCAGAATGCGTATTAATAGACGGTGATGGCAATTTTTCTTCTACAAGAGGATTAACATTTTATTTACCTGCAAAACCATGTATAATTAAAATCTTTATTGCAGGAAATAAACGCTGGATGGATACATTTATGAAAACAAAATTTATTCTAAAAAGTAGGGAGAAAATTAAAGAATGTCCTCCTAAATGCAAATATTGTAAGCCTTTTATTTTAAAGAAAACTAATAAACCATGTCCTTGTTATGACTTCTTTTCTCGCTAAAAATATAAAATAAATATGTAAAATGATAAAAATATAATTGCTAAAATGAAAAGAAAAAGAATAAGAATAGAAAAACAATAATATTTAAAATTTTACGTTAACACAAAAGTAATATATTTCAAAAGTTTAATTTTATAATTTAATGACAAAAACTCAAAGAATTATGAGCAGATATTTTGACCCGAAG
>JAISTU010000090.1 GCA_031272415.1 Bacteroidales bacterium
CAAAACGAAACCCGAAGAGAGGCTTTAGAAGAAGGAAGAATAGAAGGGAAAATAGAAGGAAGAATAGAAGGGAGAGTAGAGGGGAGAGCAGAAGGAAGATTTGAGAGAGATGCAGAAATTGTCCTAAAAATGTGGCAAAAGTTGCAATCCGTTGAAGAAATTCATGCTTTGACGGATATTCCGATGGCTACAATTGAGGAAATTCTAAAACAAAATGGGATAAATACATAAAATGAAAAATGCGGAAATTTCCAGCAAAAATCCACCCTTTGTTAAAAAAAAGTTGATAATTAAACGATTTTTTGCATTTTTGAATAAAACCGTTCTAAATCGGGCAAGGCATGCCTTGCCCCTACCCTCTGCACTCCAACACCGCAGGACAGTGGTCAGAATGATAGGCAGTTGGTAGGATAGATGCTGATAAGAGTCTGTTTTCCAATGATTTAGAAACTGCAATATAATCAATTCGCCATCCTAAATTCTTTTCTCTTGCATTTGCACGATAACTCCACCAAGTATAATTATGTGGCTCTTGATGAAAATAGCGAAAAGTATCTATAAAACCGCTATTAAAAAACTTCTCCATCCACTCTCTTTCTTCAGGCAAAAAACCGGACGAATGGGCATTACGAACAGGGTCATGAATATCTATCGCACGATGACATATATTAAAATCTCCACAAAGAATTAAATTAGGTCTAACTTTCTGTAAATCAATTACATAATCTAAAAAATCATCTAACCATTTCATTTTAAAACTCTGCCTTTCATCGCCTGTTGTACCGGAGGGATGATATACGCTCACAACAGAAATATCGCCGTAATCTGCCCGCAAAAAACGACCCTCGTTATCATAAAGCGGTATATCCATCCCCATTTTTACATTATCGGGTACTTTTTTTGTGAAAATTGCCACTCCACTATAGCCCCTTTTTTGGGCAGAAAAGCAATAAGAATGATAGCCTAATTGTTGAAAATCCAATATCGGAATTTGGTCAGGCTGTGCTTTGGTTTCCTGCACACACAAGACATCCGCTTGCGTTGTCTCTAACCACTCCAAAAGCCCCTTCCCTATTGCTGCTCTGATGCCATTGACATTATAGGTAATTATTTTCACCGTTTTTGCAAAAATTAAGCATCAATATTGGCATATTTAGCATTTTTTTCAATAAATTCCCTGCGTGGAGGCACTTCATCGCCCATCAACATGGAAAATACATAATCTGCTTCAATAGCATTTTCAATGGTTACTTGTCTCAAAGTACGGCGTTCGGGATCCATTGTTGTTGCCCATAATTGCTCATCGTTCATTTCTCCCAAACCTTTGTAACGTTGCACATGCGTACCTTTTTCGCCCATTTGTTGCAAAAGTGCGATCCGCTCTTCTTCTGTCCAACAATATTTTTCTTCCTTATTTTTCTTGACCATATAAAGCGGAGGTGTGGCAATATAAATGCAGCCCATCTCAATCAATTCACGCATATAACGGAAAAAGAATGTGAGCAACAAAGTCGCAATATGACTGCCATCCACGTCAGCATCGGTCATAATGACTACTTTATGGTAACGCAATTTATCGGTATTGAGTGCTTTTTCGTCATCTTCGCGACCGATTGTTACGCCCAATGCTGTATAAACGTTCTTAATTTCCTCATTTTCAAGTATTCTATGTTGCATGGCTTTTTCAACATTGAGAATTTTACCTCTCAATGGCAAAATAGCCTGTGTTCGGTTGTCTCTACCTTGTTTGGCAGTACCGCCGGCAGAATCACCCTCAACAATAAAAAGTTCGCATTTTGAAGGGTCTTTATCAGAACAATCGGACAATTTACCCGGCAAACCGGAGCCACCAAGTACGGTCTTTCTTTGCACCAATTCACGTGCTTTGCGGGCTGCATGACGAGCCGTTGCTGCCAAAACAACCTTATCTACAATCATTTTTGCCTCTTTGGGATTTTCTTCCAAATAATAGGTCAACATTTCCGAAACCAATTGAGCCACAACAGTATCCACTTCACTATTGCCTAATTTGGTTTTTGTTTGTCCCTCAAACTGAGGCTCTTGCACTTTGACGGAAATAATGGCAGTCAATCCCTCCCGAAAGTCTTCCGAAGAAATATCAAATTTTAATTTAGCCAACATACCTGTTTTGTCGGCATAACTTTTTAATGTTTTGGTCAGCCCGCGTCTAAATCCTGTCAAGTGTGTGCCACCTTCTATTGTATTGATATTGTTGACATAAGAGTGCAAATTTTCCGAAAATGTGCGATTGTATTGCATCACTATTTCTATTGGAATATCATTTTTTTTGCCTTCCATATATATGGGTTGCGACATCAATTTTTCACGATTGCCATCCAAATAGTTAATAAAATCTATCAATCCCAGTTCGGAATAAAAACGGTCATGTTGTTGCGTTTCTCCTTCCTCCATATCCCTTAAATCTGTGATAGTGAGGGCAATACCTCTGTTCAAAAAAGACAATTCACGCAAACGCGTAGCCAATGTATCATATTTATAAACGGTTACATCAAAAATGCTATCATCAGGGGTGAAATATACATAAGTACCTGTTTTATCGGAAGTTCCAACTTCTTTGACAGGATATTTCGGCTTGCCGTACTCATATTCTTGCATAAAATGTTTGCCTTCTCTAAACACCTCCACACGAAGATATTTTGACAACGCATTGACACAAGAAACCCCTACTCCGTGCAAACCGCCTGACACTTTATAAGAGCCTTTGTCGAACTTACCGCCTGCATGCAAAACGGTCATAACAACTTCTAATGCAGAGCGTTTTTCTTTGGCGTGCATATCCGTTGGGATACCACGACCGTCATCTAAAACACTGATAGAATTATCTTTGTGTATATTTACTTCTATATTTTTACAATATCCTGCAAGCGCTTCGTCAATAGAATTATCGACCACCTCATATACCAAATGGTGCAAACCTCGCTCTCCAATGTCTCCAATGTACATCGCAGGACGCTTTCTAACGGCTTCTAAACCTTCTAATACTTGTATATTACTTGCTGTATAATCTTGATTCTGTTGTATATCTGTATTTTCTAAATTATCCATATAAACTTTTGACTACAATCTTGCAAAGATACACTTTTTTATCAATTAAAAATTAAAATTTAAAAATTATTTTTTTCAGAGTGTAGAGTGCAGAATGGAGAATGGAGATTTTTTTGGTATTTTAGGAAAAAAATCACCTCACTACCTTATCTTTTTTTGTAGAGGTAGCGTGCTACGTCTCTACAAAATTCTCAATTCTCAATTAATTTTATATTTTTTTTTAATTTTTAATTTTTAATCGAAAAATTTGTGTATCTTTGCATTTAGGTTAAACAATTTTTATTGATAATTTAGAAATAGGATTAAAATTAAAAGACATTAATAAAAGTAGTATGAGTACAAAATATGTTTATACCTTTGGCGGAAAAACAGCCGAAGGAAAAGCCGACATGAAAAATTTGTTGGGAGGGAAAGGTGCTAATTTAGCAGAAATGTGTCTGTTAGGCTTACCTGTTCCTGCAGGATTTACTATTACAACTGATTGTTGCACAGATTATTATGCAAATGATTGTCAGTTACCAGCCTCTTTGATGGGGGAGGTTTGGCAAAGCATGAAAAATGTGGAAAAAATCATGGGATTGAAGTATGACGACCCCGAAAATCCGTTGTTAATCTCTTGTCGTTCGGGCGCACGTAGTTCTATGCCCGGCATGATGGACACGGTTTTAAATATAGGTCTTAGTTCAAAAACCATTCCCGGTTTGATAGCCAAGACTGACAATCCGCGTTTTGTTTATGACTCTTATCGCCGTCTGATTATGATGTATGCAGACGTGGTAATGGAAAAATCAGAAGGATTGGAGCCTGCAGAAGGAAAAGGTATCCGTAAAATATTAGAAGAAATGCTGGATGAGTACAAAGGTCAAAAACAAATTAAGTCGGATACGGAATTGACAGCAGTAGATTTAGAAAAATTATCTAATGCATTTAAAGCCAAAGTAAAAGAAGTATTAAAAGTAGATTTTCCGGATGATGCAAAAGCACAATTGGAAGGCGGTATTAAGGCGGTTTTTAAATCGTGGAATGGGAAAAAAGCCATTTCTTACCGCAAAATTGAAGGTATTCCTGACGATTGGGGGACAGCCGTCAATGTGCAAGCGATGGTATTTGGCAATATGGGCAGTAATTCTGCCACAGGTGTTGCTTTTACGCGTAATCCTGCCACAGGTGAAAATACTTTTTATGGCGAATGGTTGGTTAATGCACAAGGAGAAGATGTTGTTGCGGGCATACGCACGCCCAATCCGCTCAATGATGCGACCAAAAATGAGCAAAATAAGCATCTCCTTTCAATGGAAAAATCTATGCCACAGACTTACAAAGAATTATGCGACATCAGAAGCATTTTGGAGAAGAATTTTAAGGATATGCTTGACATTGAATTTACCATTCAGGAGGGTGTTTTATATATGTTGCAATGTCGTGTGGGCAAACGAACTGGTGTTGCGGCGCTCAATATGGCATTGGATATGTTGTCCGAAAATTTGATTGACGAAAAAACAACTGTTATGCGGCTCACTCCGGTTCAATTGGATGAATTATTACACCCCATTTTGGACACTGTTGATGAGAAAAAGCATGCTGTTGTCGGCAAAGGATTGCCTGCCGGTCCGGGCGGTGCAGTAGGTAAAATTGCACTCACTTGCGAAAAAGCGTTAGAATATGCAAAAGAAGGCATTGACTGCATTTTGGTACGTGAAGAGACCAACCCTGAGGACGTGGAAGGTATGCGTGCTGCTAACGGCATTTTGACTGCACGTGGCGGTATGACTTCCCATGCGGCTTTGGTGGCACGCGGATGGGGTAAATGTTGCATTGTCGGTTGTGATGCCATACATATAAATATAGATAAAAAAGAAATCAAAATCAGCGATAAAACGTACCACGAAGGCGATATTTTAAGTCTCAACGGCACTCGTGGCTGGATTTATGATGAAAAAGTGGCAATGGTAGATGCAACAGAAAATCCACGTTTTCAAGAGTTTATGAAAATTGTGGATAAATACCGCACTATCAATGTACGCACCAATGCAGATACACCGGAAGATGCTCAGCAAGCCATTGATTTTGGTGCAGAAGGCATAGGTTTATTCCGCATTGAACACATGTTTTACGGAAAAAACAGCGAAGAGCCTTTGGCTAAATTGAGAAATATGATTTTGGCAAAAACTACTCATGAACGCATTGCCGCTTTGGATGAATTAGAGCCTTATATTCGCAATTCCGCAAAAGGAACTCTTAAAGTTATGGACGGTAAACCACTCACTTTCAGGTTAATGGATCCGCCATTGCATGAATTTGTTCCCCAAACGGAAGACAAACAACGTGAATTGGCTGCCGAAAAAGGTATTGATTTTGAAGATTTGCACAAAAGAATTGAGGCTTTACATGAAGTCAATCCAATGATGGGCTTGCGTGGCGTAAGGTTAGGTATTGTATATCCTGAAATTACACGCTCTCAATTTAAAGCATTGTTTGAGGCAACAGCAGAGTTGTTAAAAGAAGGCAAAAATCCGATTTTGGAAATTATGGTGCCCCTGACTACAACAGTCAAAGAATTGGAACATCAAAAAGTAATTGCGGACGAAGAACATGCTGCCGCAGAAGCCAAATTTGACGTGAAAATACCTTATTCTTACGGCACAATGATTGAAATTCCGCGTGCTACTTTGGTGGCGGATGAGATTGCAAAAGTAGCCGAATTTTTCTCTTTTGGTACCAACGACCTCACACAAATGACTTTTGGTTTTTCAAGAGACGACGTAAATACCATTTTGGAAAAATATTTGGAAGAAAAAATATTGCCTGCTGACCCCTTTAATACGCTTGACCAACAAGGCGTTGGACAATTGGTAAAAATGGGTGTAGAACGAGGACGTAAAACACGACCAAATATGAAAATCGGTGTTTGTGGCGAACACGGTGGAGACCCTGCTTCGGTAGAATTTTTCTATAAAACAGGGATGAACTATGTTTCATGTTCTCCATTTCGCGTACCGGTAGCACGTTTGGCTGCCGCACAAGCCGCCATCGAAAATAAATAAGTAATTTTTCATAAATTTATGTTCATTATAGTGCCCAATTATGAATTTAGTTGGGCACTTTTCTTTTAGAGTGGAGAGTATCTATTAAAAAATTAAAAAATGAAAATTGAAAAAAAAGTGTATCTTTGCAAAACGTAAAAAATATTAGTGTAGAACATATAAAAATAAGGTAAAAAAATGTCAGAACAAATCAGGCAAAATTTTGGATACAGCAATAATGCTGATGTAATGTGTAAAGAAGATGCTTTAAGTGTCACTTGTGTAGGAGGAGATGCCGAGAAGTACGCTTTTGCTGTGCAATGTACTGATTATCAAACTGTTACTAACAGCCTCTCAACTTCCTTGCAAGGTAGGATATGCCCCGATTTGCCCAACCACCAACTGCACACCGTTGCGGCGCATTGCGGATTTGATTTGACGCAACATCATCACTCGCTGGCAGATGCAGAGGCGTGCGCGGCGATAGAGTTGAAGGTGTTTTAACTGACAATCAAAAATAAATTTGTATCTTTGCAGTTTGAAAAAAGAAAGTAAGAATTATGGCAGTAGCATTTAAGACATTACAAGAATATCTCTATCAGAACGGCAAACAGTTTGTGGTTCCAAACTATCAGCGTGGCTACAAATGGGCAGTCAAGGAGGACAATATGCGTTCAGAAGTTGAAAAATTGATGGATAATTTGATTAACGCTTTCAAGAGCAACATCCCGTCTTATTTTCTTCAAGGAGTAACTGTTTGCGAAGAAGATAATAACATTGTGCTTATTGATGGACAGCAACGAACAACGACATTGTATTTATTGCTTTGGTGTATTGGCAAAGAAAAAATTAAGGATATTGACTTACAGTATAAAATACGTCAAAAATCAGAGGAATTTATCAAGAAACTCAAAGACAATAATTTTGATTATACAGAATTTGATAAAGATAATCTTGTACAGGATATTTTCTATTTCAAAAAAGCCATTGAGCAAATACAAGAAAAGTTGACAAAAATTGATAATAAAGATGCGTTTTGCAAGTATATCCTTGATAATGTACAGATTCTCTATATCGTCATTGACAAAGACAAAGCAACAAAAACTTTTACGATGATGAACGGCAGCAAAGCAACGATGTTGCAGGAAGAATTAATAAAAGCCGAGATGCTGCGTTTGGTTTCGGTGCCGGATAAGGAAAACAAAGAGGTATCAACATCAGTTGATGAAAATCTGGACGAGTTGAAAGAGATTATTGCCAAAGACTGGGAAACAAACGCTTTGCGAAGCCGATACGCCCGCGAATGGGACAAATGGTTGTATTGGTGGAATCGTGAAGACGTCAAAGAGTTTTTTAATGCAGAAACTCCAATGGGATTATTGCTTGAATACTACTATAAAAGAGACTACTATAAAAGAGCAAAAAACGATAAAAGTGCTTTCAACTTCGATAATTTTAGACCCCTCATAACTGATAAAAAGAAAACCAAAGATGTCTTCAAAGGACTGCGCGACTTGCAGAAATCATTTGAAGATATTTTCAATACGCCGAAAATATTTAATGCACTTGGGCTTGTCTTGTACGCAGAAGGCATAAGAAATGCAGAAGACAAAAAATTTGAAACCATCAATTATTTCATTGAAAATAAAAAGGATACAACAATACTTGCCGATTATGCAAAATGGCGGTTAGTTGGTGCGACACACAGGCAAATCACAAAAGCAAATGACTTGCGCGAAGACGAAGAAACCAAAGAAAACAAAGCCGAAAATGCCTTATATCAATTATCACAAAAATTTGTTTACCAGAATGCTTATGAATTTGCGGCAAAACAGTTACTGCGGCTGAATGTCGAGGAAGACAATAAACTCAACAATGGAAAAGGGCGAAAATTTGATTTCAGCATTTACGCTAATGGAAAATCGCTGGAACATATACACCCAAAATCAAAGGCATATCATTCTGAGACTCAAAAAAATGATAATGGAGAAGAAATAAAACTGATTTACAAAGACGGGATTGATAATTTTTTGGAAAAGAAACCAGATGGCAAAGGATGGCTTAACCGCGACGATTTGACTGATTGCACGGAGCATAGCATAGGAAATCTTTTGTTGTTAGACAAGAATGAAAATTCAAAATTTAATAACTCCGACTTTGAAACAAAAAAAGGATATTATTTTGATACAAGAACTGCGTTTAAGAGTCGAAACCTGTTACATACTATTGCTGTCTTTGCCAATTCAAATTGGGGCAAGGGCGAAATAGAGAATAATCAAAAAGACTTTATTGAAAGATTCGAAAAAGATTACGAAATAAAAGAAGGTAACAATGGACAATAGAAATACAACGTTTACAAGCGGTAACGAATATTCGCTTTCCCAAATTTTTACAGGGAACAATAAGATTGTAATTCCCGACTTACAGCGCGATTATTGCTGGGGCGATAAGGCGTGGGATAAAGACAAGAAAGACCATACCGAATTGGTATCCGGTTTTGTGGATAATCTTATTTCATCGTTTGATGAGCCAGACAAAGAGGTAACAATGGGCTTGATATACGGTTACGAGCAGCCCAAACATTATATTCAACTTTGTGACGGGCAACAGCGATTAACTACATTGTTTTTGTTGCTGGGAATGCTGAACAGAAAAACGGAAAAGGAAAATGAGTTTCAAACATACCTTATTTCTGATTATGAACTAAATAATGACGATAAAGAGCCGTATTTACAATATGCTATTCGTGAAAGTACACTCTATTTTTTAAGCGATTTGGTTTGCGAGTTCTTTTTGAAAAAAGATGTCGATGTTGATAAAATCAAAGAACAGGACTGGTATTTTGCAGAATATGATTTGGATGCCTCCATTCAAAGTATGCTCGCGGCAATTAAGACAATTGAATGCAAACTTTCTAATGTTAATGTCAATGATTGTAAACGTTTTGGCAAATTCATTTTAACTAAACTCAAAATGATTTACTACGATATGGGCAACCGCACTCGCGGCGAAGAAACTTTTGTGGTTATCAATACTACCGGCGAGCCATTGACGGCAACAGAAAATTTGAAACCCATACTTCTTGGCGATTTACAGGGTAAAGATTTGAAAAAATATTCCGAACAGTGGGAAGACCGTGAAGAATGGTTTTGGAAAAATAGAGGAGAAAAGCAAACTGCCGACGATGGACATAAAGAGTTCTTTCGCTGGGTAGAATATCTGACCAAAAGCAAAGAGAGCGAATGGAAAGGATATAAAGATGAAGAGAAAATCAACTTATTAAATGTGATTGATAGATACTTTAATATAGTAGAAAGGCTGTTTGATAAGTCAGATAAACTTTGTGGTCTTAATGAGATAAAACTCAATGATAAAAATGAATTTAAGCCTTTATTTGTTTTTCTGCCAATCGTTCAGTATATTAACAGATTCAAGGATGTTAATGAACGTAACTTGTTACGGATAACAACTTTCTTTTATAATCTCTCACGGCATAAAACAATCAGTGCAGATACATTTGAAGACAGTTCAGAAAAAGTGAAAAATCCGGTTACTTTTATAAACAAGTTGCCTGATGAAGATATTCTTTCAATTCTAAACATCAAAGAAGAAATATCTAAAGAGATTCTTACGTCAGAAGAAGAAAGAAAGTTTGAAATATACAAGGCTGCTGACCATAATAATGCTGACCATAATAGAGAAGATATTGAAAACATATTCTGGAAAGCGGAAGCACATCCCATTTGGAAAGGCGAAATTTTGCCGATGATTGAATGGGCAACTCAAGAAGATAAATTTAATTTTGACTCCTTCAAAGAATATGATAAAACATTCTGCCAATTGTTTTACGATAATCTTGAATATGATGACCTTGACATTACTCGCCGAGCATTATTAACAAGAAACTTAAAAGAATACCCCAAACGTTTCAGAGGATATACCAATTATAGTTTCTGTTGGGAATATTCTGACTGGAAAACAATTATTACGGAAAACAAAACTGAATTTGGTATTTTTCTCAAAGAATTGATAGACAATAATGGTATTGGCCGCAGAAATCAAATGATTGATAATAATCCGACTGACCGAGAATATGATGAGTTTGTTAAAATACCCCAATTATTAGGATACTGCCAACAAAAGAATATACAATGGAATGAAAAACGAGGGTGGATTTTGATAAAAAAAGAGAGAGCAACAACGAAAGCCAACTTAAAATCGTACCGTTTGCATTTAGATTTAAATTCCGAAAAAAATAAGTTTTGGAATAATAAATGGCAAGAAAATTTTCGGGAACAGGACAAAACTTGTGTGTATTTTGACTTTGAAGAAAAATGTATTGCAATAGATATTATTTATTCAGGGAATGACTTGTATCAGTTGCAATTTTTCAACAGAGATAATGCATCGGAAGATAATAAAACTTGTTTAAAAACTATCGCTAAAATATTTAACTTGGATTGGAAGGGAGAACGTTTTGTATCGCAACGAAAAACGAGAGAAGAGATTATTGAACTGCTAAAAAATATAATGTCTGAAGTAGAAAAATTCTAAACTCCATTATGCGCCTCCTCCACCTTTCCGATACCCACCCCGCCACCGCGAATTAACCGCTTTGCCTGCCGCCGACGCCATCATTCATTCGGGCGATATGTGTTATGAACTTTTGTCAATACCGCCATTTTAGACGAAAACGATTATTAATTGCCAAACTCGCAAAAAAATGCGACTTTGGCAACTAATAAAATTGTCGGAACCTCGATTTTGACAAGATTAACAGGATTTTCAAGATTGAGATTAAGGTTGAGATTGCGGGTCTCGCCCGCAATTACGGTGGGAAAAAAATCACAGTTCAGACAATAAACGACACCTTTTGTCGTTCTCTCGTCGTACCTTTGCAGAAAAATTAAAAAAATTATGACTCGAGAATCAGAAAATAAATTAAGCGCATTTTTGAATAAAACAATAGTCGCGTTGTTGGAAGAGGCAAGGGCTTTAGAAAATCCTTGTATCCAAGATGTTATCGCCGATTTGAAAAGCAGGAAATCAATTTGCGACTACGTTTTTGAGAAAGAAGAAAAATTAATATGGTATGATGAAACTCGATTACTTTTTTCAAAAAACGACAGCACGATAGAAGTGCGGTGCGGTGCACTTAACTCAAAAACAAAGAAATGGAAATCAAGCCCTTTAATTTCTATTGAATTTTCCAACATTTCTTCTTCACGTTATTATATTGAGCGCTATCCTCAATTAGTGTATTTGCTTTTTGAAAAAGCGGCGCAAATTGAAGTAGAATTTAATAAACTTAAAGCCGAAGTAGAAAAACAGGAAAAAATTGTGCAACTGTCACGAAGCAGCGTCAAAACGTGGTTGAAAACAGTGATGAAAGACAGTGGTTATCAGTATTATATGACAAACGATGACAATAAAATCACGTTGTCGATTAGAATGAAACACGGCGTTCAATTGGATATTCCTCTTTATTTTCGCCGTTTTCAGAAACAGATGCCGGATTTGCTCCAAACGATTAAGCAATACGAAAATATGATTGCAAACAGCAAAAATAAAGTATTGATTTCCAATTTGAAAGCAAACGAGAAATGGCAAACGGTTTAATCATCAATTCTTTAAATAATAAATTATGGGAATAAAAATAAACACGGTAGAATTGAAGCAAATTTTACAGAAAACGCCGTCGCACCACAACATTATGCTTGTCGGCAAACACGGCATCGGCAAGTCGCAAATCATTGAAAATCATTTCAAAAGGCAGGGAAAACGGGTTGCGACACTATTTCTTGGTCAGATGAGCGACCCGGGCGACATAATCGGGTTGCCGTTTCTTAACGAGAAGACCAACAAGACCGACTTTCGCCCGCCTTACTGGTTTCCGG
>JAISTU010000146.1 GCA_031272415.1 Bacteroidales bacterium
TTTTGTCGAAGCCAACACAGTCTACACCTACAAACTGCTCCTTGTCGACAACAGCGGCACAAAAAAAGAATTTCAAGGAAAAGTGAGCGTGATGAAATGAATGGAGAATGGAGAATGGAGAAATATTTTTTTTGCATTTTGGGATAAATTTGTTCTAAAATTGGAAAAAAATAACTCTCAATTCTCCCTTTTCAATTCTCCATAAAAAAAGGGTTCTTAATTTTTAATCCGAAATTTTGTGTATCTTTGTAAAATTATATATTTTTTTTGATAAATGAGTAATATAAATATATCAATACCCAAAGGGACACGGGATTTTTTACCTTCTCAAATGATGAGTCGCAATTATGTTTTTGCAGTTATACGGTCGGCGTTTGAGAGGTTTGGTTTTGTGCCGATTGAAACGCCTTCTATGGAAAATTTATCTACTTTGATGGGGAAATACGGCGAAGAAGGCGATAGATTGTTGTTTAAAATTCTAAATTCGGGTAATTTTTTACAAAATATTGATTTTACGGAGACAAATCAGAATAAAATTGCGTCTCAATTGTGTGAAAAAGGATTGCGATATGATTTGACGGTGCCTTTTGCACGTTTTGTGGTGCAGCATTACAACGAACTTACATTTCCTTTCAAACGCTATCAAATACAGACTGTTTGGCGTGCCGATAGACCGCAAAAAGGCAGATACAGAGAGTTTTATCAATGTGATGCCGATATTATTGGCTCCGATTCGCTGTTGAATGAATGGGAGTTGATGCAATTGATAGATGATGTTTTTTCGGCTTTGAAATTGAATGTATGTCTTAAAATGAACAATAGAAAAATTTTGGCAGGCATTGCACAAATGGCAAATTGCAGCGATAAATTAAGTGAAATTACAGTGGCGATTGATAAATTGGATAAAATTGGTCTCGAAAATGTATGTAAAGAACTCAAAGAGAGACAAATAGAACAACAATCAATCGATAAATTACTCCCTATTTTGACATTAGGAGGCACAAATGAAGAAAAAATTGCAAAATTGAAGAAAAATTTACCCAATTCGGACATCGGTTACAAAGGAATTGAGGAAATGGAAGAGATTTTTAAATATGCTCAATCTGTTGATTTTAAATTAAATATGGACATACAATTGGATTTATCATTGGCACGCGGACTCAATTATTACACAGGGGCTATTTTTGAGGTTGTAAGCAAAGATGTGCAAATTGGGAGCATTACAGGTGGCGGAAGATATGACAATTTGACAGGCATTTTTGGCTTACAAAACATGTCTGGGGTCGGAATTTCGTTTGGAATTGAAAGAATTTTTGATGTTATGCAACAAATTCATCCGCAAATCAATTCTGTTGAAAATCAATCACTTGCAATGTTTGTCAATTTTGGAAAAAAAGAAACGGTTTATTGTTTAAATGCACTAAAAAAAATGCGTGAAGAAGGCATAAATGCAGAAATTTATCCCGATAGTGCAAAAATGCAAAAACAATTCAAATACGCTGATAGTAAAGGGATTCCATTTGTAATTATTGCAGGGGAAAATGAAATAAAAGAAAGCCTTTTTGCATTGAAAAATATGCAATCGGGGGAACAAAATATTTTAAATTTAGAAGAAATTATTAACCAAATTAAAAATATAAAACAATGAGTAAGAAGACATTAGTAGTTCTCACAGGAGCAGGAATCAGTGCCGAAAGCGGCATAAGTACTTTTCGCGACAGCGGAGGTTTGTGGGAACAATATTCGGTAGAAGAGGTGGCAAGCATTGACGGTTGGTATAAAAATAAGCCATTAGTAACAGATTTTTATAATCAAAGACGCAAGCAATTGTTGGAGGTTGCACCCAATTACGGACACATCGGATTGGCAGAATTAGAAAAAGATTTTGATGTGCGAATTGTTACGCAAAACATTGATAATCTACACGAAAGAGCAGGAAGTAAAAACATCATTCACTTGCATGGCGAATTGACAAAAGTGCGTTCTGAAAAGTATGAAGATTTAGTGTATGAACTACAACCTTCTCAATATGAGGTCAAAATGGGTGATTTGTGCGAGCGAGGTACCCAGTTGCGTCCTTATGTTGTTTGGTTTGGTGAGCCTGTGCCTATGATGTCGTTTGCCATTGAGCAGGCAGAAAAGGCGGATATTTTTGTCATTATCGGCACATCGTTAAATGTTTATCCTGCAGCCGCATTGGTAAATTATGTGCATCAAAATGTGCCCGTCTATATCATTGACCCTCACGAAGTTAAACTCAATGATAAACGTTGGCATTACATCAAAAAAGGTGCTTCCGAAGGCGTAAAAGAATTGATACAATTGTTGAGTGAAATAGAGTGATTTTTGAACGTTTTTATCCCAAAATGCAAAAAAAATAAATCTAAAATCGTAAATCGTTCGCCATTCGCTCTTGTCCTCTGTTTTTTTTACCGCCGTTTCGGGGCAGGGTATGTCGCCGTTTCTACAAAGAAATTTTATGTTTCCATCTTTTATGACTCCAAAGCCAATATGCAGGTGCAGATTGTATATCTTTCTCTAAATGAGCAATATATTTTTCGATAATGCCTCCATAATTTTCACTTTGAGGAGTTGAACTAATGGGACGTAATTCTATTTCATAATAACCTGTTTTGTATTGATTAACAACATAATACAGAACAGGATAATCATATTTTTTGGCAAAATATTCCGCCCCATAAATCATGGCAGACGGTTGGTTTAAAAATTGGGTAATGTAGGATTTAGCAACACTCACCGGCGATTGGTCAGAGAGCATCATATATGCTACCTGCTTTTTTCCCTTCTCATATTGCAAAAATGTATCCCTCACCTTGTCTGCAAAAACGACCTCTGTCCCATACCGTGTCCTCGCCTTGTTAATAATTTTTTCAAAAACTTTGTTGGAATTGGGCGCCCCTACTCCAACTCCATGAAAATCAAACTGTAACGACAACGAAAGCACCATCCATTCCCAATTATTATAATGTGCCGACATCAAAATAATGCTTTTCCCCGCCGTAGCATATTGATTAGCAAGTTCGGGATTTTTGCATTTATAACGCTTAAACAGTTCTTTTTTTGACAAAGTTAGCAATTTTACACCTTCTATAAAAATATTGCATAAATGATTTTGAAATGCCTTGTAAATCAAGGATATATCTTTTTTTGTTTTATCCGGAAAAGAAGTTTGCAAATTGGTGAGAATAACATCTTTTCTATATCTAAATACTTTAAAGACAAAGAATTGCATAATTCTTGCAAAAAAATATAAAATATTTAACGGCAACAAAGAAATAGGATACAAAATACCATAAATCAAAATTTTGGTAAAAATATTTTGCAAAAAAAGAGCATTTTTTTGTTTCAGAGATATATTCATGTAAAAAATCAATAATTTTTAAATTTGTACCCCCACCAAGAATCGAACTTGGATTTAAAGTTTAGGAAACTTCCGTTCTATCCGTTGAACTATAGGGGCAACACTGTTTTACAAAGATACACAATTTTTTGGATTAAAAATAAAAAGCCCATAAAGTTGTCCAATTTTAGAACATTTTTATCCCAAAATGCAAAAAAACTCTTAATCCTCAACTTTTTTATAGCAATGGAGAATGAATTTCCTCATTTTTCATTGCTATGTATTTATCCCATTTTGTTTTAGAATTTTGGTAACTTTGTCAACAGTTATTTGGACAATTTTTGCAATGTGCTCTATTGAAATAACATTTTGGTACGCATTTATGATAAATTATTTTCGCCCTTCTGCCAAACCTTCTTTTTTCCCTTCTGCTCTTCCTTTTGCCTCGCCTTCTACTCTGCCTTCTGCTCTGCCTTCTTCTAAAGCCTCTCTTCGGGTTTCGTTTTGGAGGGTTTTTTCGGTTGAAATGGCGTCAGAATTACGCTCGTATAGAAACAATTCCGCGTCCGTGTAACCCCC
>JAISTU010000150.1 GCA_031272415.1 Bacteroidales bacterium
TTAAAAAATTGTCTGAACTTTGATTTTCATAAGATTTTTTTGTCTGAACTTTGATTTTCGTATGATTGATGTGATTATTATGATTTTAAAATTGTGATTATAGATAATCACATAAATCACGCAAATCATTCAAAATCATAGTTCAGACAAGGAGGGTGCAAAAATGCAAAAAAAATCTCTACACTCTACACTCTACACTCTGCATTCTGAAAAAAAAAGTTTTTTAATTTTTAATTGATAAAAAGGTGTATCTTTGTAAATTAGTAAAATTTAGTTGAATAACAAATTAAAAAAAAAATATTTTATATGAACAATTCTGCATTTGAATTTGAAAAAGAAAAATTTGTTGGCGAATGTTATACTTATGATGATGTTTTGTTAGTGCCTGCGTACAGCGAAGTGTTACCCAGAGAAGTGAGTTTGCAAACTGCTTTTACGCGACATATTGATTTAAATATACCTATTGTTTCTGCCGCAATGGACACTGTTACAGAGTCAATGTTGGCAATTGCGATTGCTCAGGAAGGAGGCATTGGTGTTATTCATAAAAATATGAGTATAGAGGCACAAGCGAAGGAGGTTTATAAGGTTAAACGTGCTGAAAATGGAATGATTTCCGACCCCATTACAATTGATGTCAATGCTACTGTCAACACCGCACTCAATATTATGAAAGAATATAGAATTGGCGGCATTCCGGTAGTAGATAAAGAAAAGAAAATCAAGGGAATAGTTACCAATCGAGATTTGCGTTTTGAAAGGAAACTCACCAAACCTATTAGAGAAGTAATGACCGCCAAAGTGATTACGGTTGAGGAGTTTACCGATTTTTCAAAAGCAGAGAAAATTCTTCAAAAGCATAAAATTGAAAAATTACCTGTTGTTGATAAGCAAAATCGTGTAGTAGGCTTGATTACCTATAAGGATATATTGAAAGTTAAGGCGCGTCCGAATGCGTGCAAAGACAATATGGGGCGACTTCGAGTTGCGGCGGCAGTAGGTACGGCATCAGATACTATGCAAAGAGTTGATGCTCTGTACAATGCAGGTGTTGATGCGGTGGTAGTAGATACCGCTCACGGACATACAAAATCGGTCATTGCGATAGTGAAAACCATCCGAAAAGCCTATCCTAATTTGGAATTGATAGTAGGAAATATTGCTACCCCTGAGGCGGCGAAAGATTTGGCTAAATTGGAAATAGATGCTCTTAAAGTGGGCATAGGACCGGGATCTATTTGCACTACACGCATTATTGCCGGCGTTGGGATACCTCAATTGGCGGCGGTTTATGCGGTTTCAAAGGCTCTCAAAGGCAGCGGAATTCCTGTTATTGCGGACGGCGGCATACGTTACAGTGGCGACATTGTGAAGGCATTGGCGGCAGGAGCATCGACTGTAATGGCGGGTTCGCTTTTTGCAGGGGTAGATGAATCGCCGGGCGATACTGTTATTTTTGAAGGCAGAAAATATAAAACTTATCGCGGAATGGGGTCTTTGGATGCCATGCAACAAGGCTCAAAAGACCGTTATTTTCAAGACATGGAAGACGATATTAAAAAATTAGTTCCCGAAGGAATTGTGGGGCGTATTCCTTACAAAGGCAGCCTTTCGGAGGTGTTAATGCAGATGATAGGCGGTTTGCGGGCAGGAATGGGTTATACAGGCAGTCGAGATATAGCCACGCTTGCGAAAGCCAAATTTGTCAAAGTTACAGGTGCGGGCATGATAGAAAGTCATCCTCACGATGTTACCATTACCAAAGAAGCACCCAATTATTCAAGATAAGTGTCGTGTTATTTTCTGAAGTTTTAGTAGAACAGCGTTTAAAAAACATGCTTATCAACACCGTTAAGGCGGGGCGGGTAAGTCATGCACAATTATTTTTAGGGCAAGAAGGCACACATGCTTTTGGTTTGGCAGTCGCATACGCACAATATATCGCTTGTAAAAACAGAACAGAAACAGATGCGTGCGGAAAATGCCCTTCATGCCTCAAATTCAATCATTTAGCACATCCGGATTTGCACTTTTTTTTCCCGCATTTAGCATCAGATAAAAATTCAAGTGCTGATTTTATTCGTGTATTTCAAAAATTAGCCAACGATACACATTGTTTATTTTCGGAAAAACAATTAGTAGAGGCATTGCAATTGGGTAATAAAGAGGCAATTATCAATATGCAGGATGCGGAATTGTTTTTATCTAAATTGTCGCTCAAACCCTACGAGTCTGATTATAAGTTTGTTATCATGTATTTGCCGGAAAAAATGAACAACCCAACGTCCAACAAAATACTCAAAACTTTGGAGGAGCCGGACGGGAAAACGTTGATAATTTTGGTGAGCGAAAATTATGATAACATTTTGCCGACAATACTTTCGCGTACTCAATTGTTCAAAATCAATAAATTACCCCTTGCGCAGTTTGCCGAAGCCATCTCTCGCCTCAAAGGGTGCAGTATTGAAATAGGAGAAGATTTGGCGGTATTGACAGACCGCAATTTGCAAGAAGCAATGGCTGCCGACAATGATATGTCGAAAGAAACTTTATTTGAGCAAGCAAAAACCATGATGCAATCGGCATATAAACTTTCGCATTGGAGACCACATCAACTTAATTTTCAAGAGATTGCAGATTTTATTAAAACAATGGCAAACATTGGCAGAGAAAGTCAAAAAATATTTTTTCGTTATGTGCTTTCGGTGGTCAGAAAAAGTGTATTTTTAACTTTCAATGCAAACCAATTAGTGCATGCAACAGCCAAAGAGCGGGAGTGGATGAACAATTTTTCGCCATTTATTAACGAGCGTAATGCGTTTCAAATAGAAAAAGTAATCAATGATGCCATTATCGATATTAGTAAAAATGCAGAGCCGAATATACTTTTTACAGATACGATTTTGAAATTGGGAAAATTGATCAGAGTTGGGGATAAAAGGTAAAGCAAAAAAATCCATAAAATGATAACAGTCAATAATTTATCTGTTCGATTTTCGGGTAAAGATTTATTTAAAAACATCAATTTTGTTGCCGGCGACAAGGAGCATATTGCACTCAGCGGTAAAAATGGAGCAGGGAAATCCACACTTTTAAACGTTTTGGCGGGCAACCTTTCGCCGCAAACTGGTAACATTGTGATTACCAAAGATTTTAAAATCGGTTACCTCCCGCAAGAGAAAAAATTGCACTCCCCAAAAACCGTTTGGGCAGAAACTATGACCGCTTTTGTGGAAATTCAACAAATGGAAAACCAAATTGCTCAAATCACTCATGAAATTTCACAAAGAACTGATTATCAATCAAATGAATACAACCATTTGCTCAATCAACTTTCCGATTACAATCACCGTTTATCAATTTTGGATGCGGGGAGTATGGATGCCAATACGGAGCAAGTTTTAACCGGTTTGGGCTTTGAAAGGACTGATTTTGAGAGAAATGTAAGCGAATTTAGCAGTGGTTGGCAAATGCGAATTGAATTGGCAAAAATTTTGTTGAGAAAAACCGAAATTTTGCTTTTGGACGAGCCGACAAATCATTTAGATATTGAGTCCATTCAATGGTTAGAGCGTTTTTTAGCCACTTATTCAGGCACTTTGTTGTTGGTTTCGCACGATAAACGCTTTTTGGACACCACTTGCCGACGGACAATGGAAATTTCTCTCGGCGGTTTGCAGGACTATAATTGCAATTATTCACAATATGTTATCCGAAGAGCAGAACGCATTGAAAGTCAATTACATGCATCTGAAAATCAAAAAAAAGAAATCGCTGAAACAGAAAAATTTATAGAACGGTTTCGTTACAAAGCCACAAAAGCAAAACAGGTGCAAAGTCGCATCAAATTGCTCGAAAAAATGGAAAAAACGGAGGTCGAACAAATTGATACCTCACATATTCATTTTCGTTTTCTGAAAGCCCCCGCTTGCGAAAGAGTGGTTTTTGAAGCCCAAAATTTATCAAAATCATATTCACAATTGCCTGTATTAGAGAAGATTAACTTTGTTATTCAACGAAAAGAAAAAATTGTTTTTGTGGGCAAAAATGGAGAAGGAAAAACGACTTTGGTAAGAATTTTAAAGGGTGAATTGACGCCCACTTGTGGCACATTGCTCAAAGGGGAGCAGGTCAAAATCGGCTATTATGCACAAGAACAAAATGGTTTATTAGATGATCAATTAACTGTTTTTCAGACGATTGACAATATTGCAGTCGGTGATATGCGCCTTAAAACACGTTCCATTTTGGGCAGTTTCCTTTTCAGTGGAGATGATATTGAAAAAAAAGTAAGCGTGCTTTCAGGAGGCGAAAAGGCGCGCCTTGCGTTGGCAAAATTGCTTTTAGAGCCTTATAATGTACTCATTTTGGACGAACCGACCAACCATTTGGACATGACCTCCAAAGAAATTCTCAAAAATGCACTCCAACAATATGACGGCACATTGATTTTGGTCTCCCACGACCGCGATTTTTTGCAAGGGTTGAGCGATAAAGTGTTTGAATTTAAAAATCATAATATCAAAACTTATTTAGGAGACATCAATTATTATCTTGAAAAGAAAGAGTCTGAAAATCAATCAATTACATTGCAACAAACCTCCTCTATTCCTACTTTTTCAGACAAAAATACGGCATCCAAACTCTCCTACGAACAGCAAAAACAAATAGATGCTCAACAACGAAAAAAACAAAAACAAATTCAACAGTTAGAGGCTCAAATTCAACAATTAGAACAACATTTACAACATTTATCAACTCAATTAGCAGACGAAACAACCTACCAAAATGCCGACCTTTCCGCCAAAATTTGCCAAGAATACGACCTTTGTCGCTCACAACTTGCAGATGCTATGCAAGAATGGACTCTTTTAGTTGAAAGTTGAAAATGAAAATTGATTTGTGTTTAATTCTCAATTCTCAATTCTCAATTTTTAATTGTTTCCCTTTCCCCATACCAACAAATTATCTTCTATATTTTGATAGAAAAGTTGCACTTTTTGTTCTGAATCTTTTTTTTGAAAATAGCCGATTGCTTGTTGTGTGTCGGCATTGATTTGAGAAATATATAAATTTTGTGTCATCAGGGGCTGCTTTTGGCTAAATATTTTATACATTACTTCTTTGGCACACCACAAAAAAAGCAATTCATCGTTTGTATAATTTTGATTTTCAAGCGGATGCAAAAATTTAGATTGTAAATGCTCCATTTGGAGACGTTTTTTTTCAATGTCTATCCCAATATATTGATTATCAGATAGATAAATTGCTACAAAATTTTGTGAATGGGAGATAGAAATTTGATGATTTGTGCTTTTTAAGAACGGTTTTCCTGTTTCAATATGCTGTAAATCAAATGGTTGCGGTATACAATGTTGTAATAAAAGCCGAACCGAGAGCCATTCTTTTTTTCTGTTTTCTGCCTTAATAGATTGATACTCAATAAGTTGCTTTTCATTCATTTTGAACATGGACAACAATTGGGCTGCATTTTCCTCCATTTTCCACAATGCCAAAAGTTCATTTTTACCTATTTTTTGCACCGAATAAAGAGGCATAAACTATTGTATATTGTTGATAATCAGTTATTTATATTATTTTCCAAATCTAATCGGCAAAGATGACCCCGACCTTACAGGGACTCCTTTTTGTACTGCCGGCAACCATTTGGGCATCATCTTAACTACTCTAATTGCCTCATTATCAAGTTCTTTATTCCCACTGCTTTTTTGGACAAAAACATTTGTAACACTACCGTCTGTTTCAATTATAAAATTCACAGTAACAGTACCTTGTGCTTTTTGGCGTAAGGCTTTGCGCGGATATTTTAAATTTTTGCGTAAAAAATTCTCTTTAGCACTCTCACCGCCCGGAAATTCGGCTTGTCCTATGGCTTTATTAACTTGTACAACAGCAACTTGCGAACTGTCGTTGATGTTTTTAACAGCAATATCTTTGCTAATTTGTATAGCACTGTCTTTTGCAATTTGTGCCACACTGTCAGGGCGAGTTTCCGTATTTTGTCCCTGCAAATTAACCCAAAAGCCCAACCATAAACCTAAAATAATATATAATCCCTTTGTATAATTCATCTATTTCTTAATTAAATTTTTGGAAAAACACAAAAATACACATTTTTTTCGATTAAAAATTAAAAAACTTTTTTTTAGAGTGTAGAGTTTTTTTCAGAGTGTAGAGTGCAGAGTGTAGATTTTTCTATTTTTTTGCATTTGTCTGAACTATGATTTTGAATGATATGAATGATTTGTGTGATTATCTATAATCACAATTTTAAAATCATAATAATCACATCACTCATACGAAAATCAAAGTTCAGACAAAAAAAAGTTAAAAATTTTATTTCCTTGACAATCAACAAAATATAAAATAATTGCAATTTTTTTTTCGCAAAATTAACTTTTGTATCAAAAAAAAAAGTGTATCTTTGCAAAAACCTTAACTTTGGTGTTGAAAAAATCACCTCATGTGTCGAAGGTTTTTTAAGTTCTCGAACATTTTGAAGAAGATATAAAGAAAAAAAATATATAAATATGTCATATGAATAGTAAAGAACGTACAATGGAAGTAGATACTTTGCAGAGCAATGCTAATGATTTTTCAATAGACGCTCGCAAAGATGCAGGCAGTGGCTCTCAAACGCATTTTAAGCGATTTAGAGAGATGATTTCGTTGTGCCATGTACCCCCCCCCCCAGCGAAAGTCGCTGAAAATCAATTATTTAAGCAAATTTTACGGTTATGTTAGAAGTTGCTTTGTATGGATTTTCTATTGGGTCAATCTGGTCGGCAAAATATGGCAGGAAACAGA
>JAISTU010000192.1 GCA_031272415.1 Bacteroidales bacterium
AAAATTTAACTGATTGATTATCAGTGTTTTGTATTTTTAAGGAGCGGATTTTTGAAATGTAGTGCCCCCCCGCTAAATCGTAATGTGTTGATATTCTTTTGTTTACAAATCGAAACCGTCGAATTCGGGGGAACCATAAAAAATAAAAGTTTTTCTCTAAACCTTGATTTTTATAAGATTTTTATATCTACACTCTGCACTCTGAAAAAAAATCACATTCAGACAAAAAAAATTAAAAATTTTATTTCTTTGATAATCAATAGAATAAGGAAAAAAATTATTTTTATTTTTTTGTTTTTAACTTTTTATTCAAAAATTTGTGTATCTTTGCAGAACCCTTATCAATAAAGGTAAGGTTTTTTGATGTAATAATATATTTTGAAATAGAAATGAAGACAAAATTCAAGCAGGTACTTGTACATGGCAGTTTTGCGATGTATGATAGAAAAATGTATGGAGGGTGTGCTATAGGCAGTAATGCTGACGAGTACGCTTGTGCTATGCAATTGCTTGATTGTCAAGCATTTACCCCCCCCCCCCCCCCCCAATGCACTGATAATCAAGCAGTTACAGATGTATGGGGAAGTTGTAATTCGCCGATTACAACATGTTTACGATTGTTTAACCCATATATTTTTTACTTATGGAATATAATAACTTTAACTCTTTTTTACTTAAAACAGCCTTATGCTGTATGGTCTCTGACGGAGTGATTGCCGAAGAAGAAATTGCTGTTGTTAAAAGTATATGCCAAAATAATGAGCATTTAAAAGACCTTGATTATGGTGAAATAATAAAAAAATTTTCCGAAGAAGTCAAAAAGCAAGGGAAAAAATACATTCAAGGAGTATTGCAAGAAATTCAAAATCAAAATTTTACGCAACAAGAACAATTAGATTTAATTGAAGTTGCGATAATGATGATAAAAGCAGATGAACAAATTGAGTACTCGGAAGTTAAATTTTTCAAAACTATTCGTTATCGTTTGAGCATTGATGATGAGACTGTAATTGATAAATTAAGTCCAAAAATTGATGATGTAGAACTCTTTCTCGGACAAGACATTAAGAGTATTGAGCAAATTACAAACGAATACTTTAATGAGCATATTGATTACTCTAATTTGATTTCTGACATTAAAACCCAAGAAAAATGAATGCAATAAAAAACAATCCGTACAGAATATTAGGTTTATTGGCAGGGGCAAGTCAGCGGGAGATTACTCGACAGACCAATAATCTCAAAAAATTTATTGCAGCGGGAGCAGAAATGCCATCTGATTTTAGTTTTTCTGCATTAGACAATTTGCACCGAACAACAGAGGCAATAGACAATGCCATTTCTAAACTGAATTTAGACGATGACAAAATGTTCGCGGCTCTTTTTTGGTTTTGGAAAGGAAACGAGATTACAGATGAGCCGGCTTTGGAAGCGTTAAAAGCAGGAGACTCAAAAACAGCATATCAAATTTGGGATAAATTGGTCTGTCGCAATGAAAATGGGAACAAAATTTGGAATGAAGTAACTCACAAAAATGCTTCCGCATTCCACAATCGTTCTGTGCTTATGTTGCTGAATAAGGGTCTCGGCTCGGTTGTAAGTGCGGTAATGGCAAATATTTATTTTATTGAAAGTGAGTATTTTACAGAGTTCGCGAAAGGAATTGTCGATGTAACCTACAAAATTTCCAAAAAAGATATTGAATTGAAATTTTTGGAGGCAATTATCAATGATATTGGTTCGTTTTTGTCATTGGTGAGGCTTTTGCAAGATTATAATTTTGCAGCAAAAACCGACTTTTTTAAATCTGTTTCTCAAAAATTTACAGCAAATATTACCTCTCAAATTGAAATTGCTCGCAAAAGCCGAATTGCCAATAAACAGCAAGCTGCCACTGCGGGAGAAAACTTGTACAAGAATACACAAGACGACCTCACGCAACTGAAAAGTATTTTTGGGACAACAGATTTGTCGTATTCAGGCATTGTGGATAAGGTGGCAAATGAGATTTTGCAGTGTGCTATTGATTTTTTCCAAGATAGTTACACAAAAGGGCTGGAGGCTGACTATCTTACAAAAGCAACAAATTTGGTGGTAAAAGCAAAGGGACTTGCAATGGGGGCTATTACGAAAGGTAGGATTGATGAAACTTTGCAAGCACTGCAAGCAAGGAAAGATTATGAGATAAAACAAGCAATAGAGGCTCTTAAATCAATAAAAGCGGCTTACGAGCGGGCTTGTAAACAAATAGACAAAGAAGTAGAGTCTTATCTTGGGTGGAATCAATCAATAAACTGGAGTAAAGTAGATGAAATCAAACGCAATGCTATAGATTGGGATAAAGTAAATGAATTGCTATTAGAAATTTTGTCTGATAAAAATATTGAAAAAATACGCAATTGTACTAGTGCTGCTCAAAAACAAAATTTTGTCGAATTAGCAGAATGGCTAAAAAATCATTCTACGAACAATACATTTATTAGAAGAGTATTAGATAAATATCATCGTAAGATAACAAATTCGACAAAAGATGCAGCAAAAAGAACTGCGTCTGCAACTGCTGATATAGAACAATATAATGAATCTAAATTTGCTAATAGAATTACGAAACTTGAATACTGGGATGTAGCACTAAAAGTAGGGCTATGTATTTACTGTTTAACTGGAATAGGATTTATCATTTATTTTATTATTGATGGCACTTGGGAGGGGGCAATTGTCACTTTCTTTATTGGGCTGGCAGCAGCAAAGATAGGTTTTGTCATCTTATCGCTTGTTATTTTCCCCTTTTCTTCACTGGTATTATGGATATTGAAACGAATATACGAAAATAAGGAGGGCATACAAAATAAGGAGGAATATGACCAAACAGAGCAAATAAGTAAACCAGACAAGATAAAAAAACACTATTCTTCCCGCGACGCGTGGTGGATACTTGGATTAGTAGGTGCAATAGTCGTAGGAACACTAAAAGCATATAATTATTATGAGATTGCTGCTGACTGGTTTTATTACAAAGAAACAAACCTTATATGGCAATTTTTACTTGGGGCAATCATTGGAGGTGGCATTGGCATAATAGTTGGGGTCATTATCAGGAAAATTTATAATCAAAAAAACAAATAATATTATGAAAACGATATTAGAACTTTCACCATCAGAAGCCAGAGATTTTTTTCTAAAAGAAAAAAGTTATAGCAGTATTGATTTACCTCCTTATTTTTCATTTCAAAAATTGCTTTCTGCGCTTTCTATAAATAAGACGATTAACGGCATAAATTTAGGTAATGCAAAAAAGTTGGATGATGTCAATTACAAATTTTTAACCAACAAAGACGGAAAATATGCGTGGCGACCATTGCAACTAATTAACCCTGCAATTTATGTTTATCTTGTTGATAAAATTACAGAACAGAAAAATTGGGAATTGATAGTAGAGCAATTTAAAAAGTTTCAAAAGAATGAAAGAATAAAGTGTTGCAGTATTCCTGTTGTTTCAGATGAAAATGAAAATAAAAAGGCAAAAAATATAACCAATTGGTGTCAGCAAATAGGACAACAATCATTGGAAATGGCTTTGAATTATGATTGTTTTTTAAATACGGATGTAACAGACTGTTATGGCGCAATTTACACGCACACTATTGTTTGGGCGTTACATGGAAAGAAGATAGGAAAGGCAATTATGTCAATGTCAAAAAAAGAAAAGCGAGAATATTTAGGAAACAACATTGACGAAACTATTCAAAGTATGCAAAATGCCCAAACAAACGGCATTCCGCAAGGTAGTGTTTTGATGGATTTTATTGCCGAAATGGTGTTAGGTTATTCGGACTTATTACTTTTTGAAAAAATAGAAGAATATAATAAACCTGAAGAAAAATACAAGATAGAAAATTATCAAATTTTGAGGTATCGGGATGATTATAGGATTTTTGCCAACAATCAGGAAACGCTTGTTAAAATTGCAAAAATACTTACAGAAACTTTAATTGATTTGAATTTCAAATTGAATACTCAAAAAACTTTTGTATCAGATAATATTGTACGCGATGTAATAAAACCTGATAAATTGTATTGGAACGAGGCAAAAAAAGGCGAAAAAACATTGCAGAAGCATTTGTTTTTAATTCATTCTTTAGCAGAAAAATATCCCAATTCAGGTAGTTTGGCAATTGCATTGGATAAGTTTTTAAATCGTGTTTATCCTCTCAAATTATTCAAAGAAGAAAACACAAAAGTTCTATGCAGTATTTTGGTTGATATTGCATATAAAAACCCGAGAACTTACCCCATAATCACAGCAATTTTAAGCAAAATATTATCATTAGAAGTCAATACAAATGTAATAAAAGATATTTTAGACTCTATTAAAAACAAATTTGAAAGAATCCCAAATGTAGGGCATTTACAAATTTGGGTACAACGTTTAACTTTGAAAACAGATGAGAACAGAAAATATGAAGAAAAACTTTGTAAAAAAGTAGTTGAGAATACTGTTGCTATTTGGAATATAGATTGGTTGCCACAAGTAGTACAAGATATATTTACCAATGGCGACAATTCAATTGTTGAAGTGCAAAAAATAGAAGATATGTCACAAATAATTGAACCTGAAGAAGTTAGAATATTTAATAATTATTAGTATAAAATGAATAAAAGAAGAATTACACTCACATTATTTATGCTGTTTTCATTAACAGCCCTTGCACAGAACCTTGACACTGTATCTTTTACGCAGTTGCAAAAACAGATTTCACAGTTGCAATCTGAATTAAAAAGTCAAAAAAATGATTTTTCAAAACAAATTTTGACTGCTAACAAAGAAATAAAAGCATTGCAGGCAAGTACAAAACAACTCTCTCAAACGCAAGTACAAATTGCTGACAGTTTAGGGATACAAATTGTTGAAAACGAGAAAAGTACAAATGAGCAAATAGCAAATGTTAAGACAAATCATACCACATTTCTACGCTGGGGAATTGTTGTAGGTATTGTTTTGTTGTTACTCTTTGTTGGCTTATTTTATTGGCTTTATAAGCGTCAAAAAGAAAATCGAAGTCATATTATTGCGCAATTAGAAAAGACAAAAGCAAGTATTGACGAAAAATTGGTTGCAGAATTTGCCAAAAATGCAGAAGTAGGGACGCGATTAATCGCGTCCTTACAAACCGTTGCCACCGCCGAGCCTGACCATTCCCTTGCGATCAAACTTGCTGACGAAATCACGCTGATGGAACGCAATATCACGCTAATGGATGCATCAACAAAGGGTTTGAAGCAGTTAAACCGCTCTATCGGCAAACTGAAAGACAACCTTGCCGCCAATGGCTACGAGATTCCCGAACTGCTCGGCAAGCCCTACAACGAGGGAATGAAAGCGAT
>JAISTU010000020.1 GCA_031272415.1 Bacteroidales bacterium
CCTGAAAAATTTCTTTACCAAAGTGGCTATTTAACTCTGCGTGAGGGGATTACAGATGATTATAGTTTGGACTATCCGAATACGGAAGTTTTAAATTCGATGTCAAAACTTTTGACAGAAACTTTTGTCGCCGACAATTACAATTATTTACGCGGCGACTTACTTGCGCGTCTGCAAGAACGTGATAAAGAGGGATTGAAGGACGTTTTTAATAAACTATTGGCAAGTATTCCGTATGATGATTATGAAAGTGCTGCCAAGCAAGCCATCCAATTGCAACATTTGAAAATTCCGGTTCAAGAATGGCTTTACAGGACTTCCATTTTGGCTTTTTTGAGAGGATGTGGCATTGTTGTTGAGGCAGAATTGCATACTTTTAAAGGGCGACCTGATTTGGTAATTTCATATCGCGGTTCAACTTTTATCATTGAATTTAAAGTGGCGTTCAAAACCGACAATGTAGAAGCAAAACTCACCGAAGCAGCAACACAAATCCGTGAAAAAGAATACATTAAACCCTATCCGGATGCAATTTGTTTGGCAATGGTGATTGATGACACTCAAAGGCAAATTGTGAAATGCGAACAAGTGGGGAGTTGAGGGGGCTTTTGGGGATAAAATTTTGCCCTCCAAAAATCACCTTTTTTTGTCAAAAATCGGAAAAATTAGAATTTTTTGGTGAAATTTGGAGACAAAAAAATGGAGTTTTTATCGGGTTTAAAAAAAATAACAAAAAATCCAAAAAATTAAATTATTGATTATCAATTATTTACAAATTCAAAAAATCCAAAAAAAAAATTTTTTCAAAAAGTGTAAAAAATCCAAAAAAAAGTGTATCTTTGTAAAACGGTTGACAATTGACCAATGGTGTAATGGTAGCACTACAGTTTTTGGTACTGTCTGTCTAGGTTCGAATCCTGGTTGGTCAACAAGTCCTCTCTTATGAGGATGTAATTTATGGGATAACAAAGTAAGAGGCGACATTGCCTCTTGCTTTTTATTTATTTGTATTTGTAGTAATAATAGACGGTATATGGGGAAGATAGAGAAAGGAACAATAAGTCGGTTAGCGGAGGCTGCAATTGCAGACACGAGCATGTTTGTCGGGGAGATAAAAATCAAACCTAATAACCTTATCTTTGTCATTTTAGATGGCGATGATGGGGTTACGGTAGCGGATTGCATAAAAGTGAGTCGCTACATAGAAAGTCATCTTGACCGTGAGGAGGAGGACTTTGAGTTACAAGTATCTTCTTTTGGCATAGGACAGCCTTTAAAACTCCCCCGTCAATACAAAAAAAATATAGGTAGAAAAATTTCAATTGAAACCGAAGATGGCAACATTGATAAAGGTCGATTGATTTTTGCAGATGACCAAAAAATTAGCATTGAAATTGCAGGCAAAAAGAAAAAAGATTTACCATCTCAAAAAGAATACTTATTGTCTGCTGTAAAAAAAGCAAAGATAGAAATAGAATTTAATAATCACAACAAAAAGGAAGGAGATATTTATGAGTGAAAATCTGAATTTGATAAGTACATTTTCCGAATTTAAGGAATTTAAAAACATTGAAAGAGAGTCTTTGATGAGAATTTTGGAGGAGACTTTTAAACAAATGCTGTTAAAAAAACATGGTATGCAAGCCAATATAAATGTTATTGTCAATATAGACCGTGGAGAAGTAGAATTTCAACGTTGTCGGGAGATAGTTGAAGACGGAAAAATAACCAATCCACAAACGCAAATTCAATTGTCTGATGCCATAAAAATTGAACCTGATTTTGAAATAGGGGAAGAGGTAACGGAGGAGATTTCTTATCGGGAATTTGACAGAAGAGATATACTCAATTTACGCCAAATTTTACAAGGCAAAATAACTGATTATCAAAAAGATGTCATCTATCAAAAGTATAATGAAAAGATAGGTGAAATCATCAAAGGAACGGTTGTACAGATATATCGGAGGGATATAAATTTTGTAGATGAGGAGGGAATAGAGGTTCTTTTGCCGCATGATGAAACGTTGCCCAATGATTTTTACCGTAAAGGCGACCCCATTCGGGCAGTAGTTGTACGTGTAGAGCCGCGTGCAAGTTCATCTTTAATTGTTGCTTCGCGTACTTCGCCTCTATTTTTGGAGCGTTTAATGGAAGAGGATATACCTGAAATTTATGACGGTTTGATGTCTATTAAAAATATAGTCCGTATTCCGGGTATAAGAGCAAAAGTAGCCGTTGAAACTTTTGACGACCGAATTGACCCCGTAGGGGCTTGCATCGGAATGAGAGGCACACGTATTCAGGGTATTTTAAAAGAATTGCATGATGAAAACATAGATATAATTCCTTATTCTACCAATATTAGAAAATATATCAAAAAAGCACTCAATCCGGCAAAAGTGAGTTCCCTTGAAATTGACGAGGAGAACAAGCATGCTACAGCGTACGTTGAGGCAAAACAAATTTCATTTGCAGTTGGAAAAGACGGTTGGAATATCAAATTAGCCGGCAAATTAACAGGCTATGATATTGATGTACAATGTGTTAAGAGTGATGCAGTAGAAGGTGAGGATGTTGAATTGAAAGAATTTTCGGATGAAATTGACCCCTGGATTATAGAAGTCCTTAAAGGCATTGGCTGCGACACAGGCAGAAGTGTACTTGAATTGAGTCGCGAAGAATTGATAAAACGCACTGATTTAGAGGACGAAACAGTGGACGAAATCATTCGTGTAATTCAAAAAGAATTTGAAGAATAATTCAAAAAAGAGCATGATTATGAGTAGTTGAACGGAAGTTGTAATAAAATTAAAATTGGAAATGGCAGAAAAGAAAATAACCCGGTTAGGACAAGCAGCAAAAGAGTTTAATGTAAGCACGGCTACAATTGTAGACTTTTTAACAAAAAGAGATTTTGTAGTAGAAGATAGTGCTAATTTTAAACTTAGTGAGGAGATGGTTGACCTGTTAACTGTGAGTTTTCAGAGAGAAAAAAATATCAAAGAAGAGGCTAAAAAAATAGAAATAGGTATTGCGCAAAAAACTGTTATTGCAGAAGAGAAGGCAAAAGAAAAAGCCGCCCGAAAAGCAAGAGAAGAACAAGAAAGGGCTCTCAAAGCAAAGAAAAAAGCAGAAGAAGCGCAACGAATTAAAGCAGAAAAAGCCGCCAAAAAACTTGAACAAGAACAAGAAAAAGAAAGGCAAAGACAAGAACAAATACAAATACAAAATAATCAACCTGTCAATGAAACAATGGCTGAAAAAACAGAAATTGTTTCTACCCCGGAACAGCCTCCTGTTGAAGTTGAAAATAAACCCCAAATAGAGCCTACTCCCTTGCCCGCTCCAGCCGAAGAAACTGCCACTCAAAAAGAAGAGACTGCCATTTCTCCAATTGCTGAACAAATACAAGAGATTGTCACAGAAAAGGTTGCTGTTGAAACGGTTGCTGTCAGCGAAACACCTGCTACAGAAATTCCTGTTGCAGAAGTTGAGCAAATTCCTGAAAGTGAAATTAAACCGCAAATTCTTGAAAATGAGACTGTTGAACCTCAAAATATTTCTGAAGAAGGAGCAGATAAAGAGCCAATTTTAGAAGAAAAAGGTTCAAAAAAGAAAAAAAAGCCCAAAACATTAGAAGATATTTTAACTCCTATACCTGTTATTTCCAAGCCGAAAGTGCTGGGAGTAGTGGATTTAAAAGGCTATAAATCTCGGCAAGAAAGGAAAGCAGAACAATTAGCCAAAGAAGAGGAACAAAAACGCCTGGCAGCCGAAGAAGAAGAACGAAAAGCAAAACAAACCGCTGAAGAAGCAGAAAAACAGGCACAAAGAGAAGCATTAGAAGAAGAGAAAAAAAGAAGAAGAAAAGAAAAAGAAAGAGAAAAAAAACGCAAAAAAAAGGAAAGAGAAAAGGAACAAAAACGCCTGATAGCACTAGGATTAGCCCCTGAAAAAACAACACAAACAACAGTCGCAACATCCGAAAAACGTCCATCCGATGGCATCCCAAGAAGAGCCCCTGAAAAAGAATATGAATTGCTCAAAACTGACGTGCCTCAACTGAAAGCCCCTACCATTCTCGGAAAAGTGGATTTGACTGCCGTCCATGTTCCCAAGAAAAAAACATACGCAGAAAGACGTAAAGAAATAGACGAAAGAATAAGAGACCTTGAAGGTGAAAAACAAAATCCACGACACTATCCTTCCAAAAAATGGAACAACCAAAATGGAGATAGACCCCGAAATAATGATGGCTCTCCCTATAAAAAGAAACCAAAAAAAGACGACAAAGGTGAGTTTATCCCCACTCATGTTGATAAATTGGCAGGCGTTAAAGTTGTAGATAAAATTCAATTGGATGACAAAACCAATAGTGGCGAAAAGCAAAAAAGAAAACGTATAATATTAAGACCTAATGCTCCCGACCGCAATTCCAAAGATAAAGACAGAAGAGATGGTGACCGTTCTCATTCACAAGATAATAACAACAGACGTCCTTATGAAAGACGACAAGACGGACAGCATCCGCAAGGAAGAGATGCACAAGGCAGAGATAGATTTGCCCCCAGAACAGACAGAATAGTACCTGATGTAAATGAACGCATCAAACGGACAACGGCTAAAATGGCACCTGCGGGTAAAACAAAATCTTCCAAACACCGCAAAGATAAACGCGAAAATATTCAACATACTTTGGCACAAAAACAGTCCGAAATGGAACAACAACGTAAAGTGTTGAACGTTACCGAATTTATTACCGTCAATGAAATTGCAAATATGATGGATGTTCCTGTAAATAAGATAATTGCAACTTGTATGGGAATAGGATTGTTTGTTTCTATCAATCAGCGTTTGGAGAGAGATAATATTGAATTATTGGCATCAGAATTTGGTTTTGAGGTTGATTTTTCGGATAGAGAATTAGAAGCCGAAGAGCCAATGGTAGACGACAATCCGGAAGATTACATCCCGCGTGCACCTATTGTTACCGTCATGGGGCATGTAGACCACGGAAAAACTTCCCTTTTGGACTATATTCGTAACACAAGTGTAACCGACAAAGAAGCAGGAGGTATTACGCAACATATTGGCGCTTACGAAGTTACATTAAAACGCAGTGGTCGAAAAATTACCTTTTTAGACACCCCAGGACACGCTGCTTTTACGGCTATGCGTGCAAGAGGTGCAAAGGTAACGGATATTGTTATTGTTGTTATTGCGGCTGATGACCAGATTATGCCACAAACTATTGAGGCTATCAATCACGCTCAGGCAGCAGGAGTTCCCATGATTTTTGCTATCAATAAAATAGATAAACCCGGTGCCGACCCGGAAAAAATAAGAGCCGAATTGTCCAATAAAATGAACATTTTGACCGAAGAATGGGGCGGAAAAGTGCAATCACAAGACATCTCCGCAAAAAAAGGTACAAATGTAGATATTTTGCTTGAAAAAGTATTGATTGAAGCCGAAATGTTGGAACTCAAAGCCAATCCTACTTTGCCTGCAACAGGGACAGTTATTGAATCCTCATTAGACAAAGGACGTGGTTATGTGGCAACAATGCTTGTCCAAAACGGAACTCTCAAAAAAGGCGATATTGTGGTCGCAGGAACAACTTATGGCAAAATACGTGCAATGTATAATCAACATAATGAGACAGTTACAACTGCCGGACCATCTGTACCCGCATTGGTATTAGGATTAGACAGTGCTCCTCAGGCAGGCGATACTTTTAGAGTATATGCAGACGAAAAAGAGGCTAAATCTATTGCCAGCAAACGACAACAATTGATTAGAGAACAAGGTTTGCGTACTCAAAAGCATATCACTTTGGACGAAATCGGCAGACGTATTGCCATTGGAGACTTTAAAGAAATCAATTTGATAATCAAAGCAGACGTGGACGGCTCGGTAGAAGCATTAGCAGACTCATTGTTGCGTCGCTCAACAGATGAAGTACAAGTTAATGTGATACATAAATCTATCGGACAAGTAACAGAAACGGACGTAATGCTTGCCTCCGCTTCCAATGCGATAATTATTGCTTTCAATGTTCGCCCGACCGGTAATGCCAAAAAAATGGCTGAACATGAACAAGTAGATATACGTATTTATTCCATTATTTATGACGCCATTAACGACCTCAAAGATGCTATAAAAGGCATGAAAGCCCCTGAAATTAAAGAAGTTATAGTTTGTAATTTGGAGGTAAGAGAAGTCTTCAAAATCACCAAAGTGGGTGCTGTGGCAGGCTGTTATGTTTTGGACGGCAAAATACAACGTACTACTCGTGTGCGCGTCATAAGAGATGGAATTGTAACATTTACAGGACGTTTGGGGTCTCTTAAACGGTTTAAAGATGATGTCAAAGAAGTTACGGCAGGATTTGAATGCGGATTAAATATTGAAAGTTACAACGATATAAAAATTGGCGACATTATTGAAGGTTTTGAAGAAGTAGAAGTAAAAAGTTAGAGAGAAAAAAATAAATGAACAATAACAAAATCAATACATTAGAAACTACGGCGTTGCAAGTTCGTCGTGATATTATTCGCATGGTGCATGCCGTTCAATCGGGTCATCCGGGAGGCTCTTTAGGTTGTGCTGATTTTTTGACGGCATTATATTTTGAAATTATGGCAATAGAGCCTCAAAAATTCACAATGGACGGGGCAGAAGAAGATATGTTTTTCCTTTCTAACGGGCATATTTCGCCTGCACTTTATGCTGTAATGGCACGCAGGGGATATTTTGACATCTCTGAATTATCTACCTTTCGCCGTTTGCACACGCGTTTGCAAGGACATCCTTCTAATGCGCATGGATTGCCGGGAATTAGAATGGCATCCGGCTCTTTGGGGCAAGGTGTTTCCATCGCTTTGGGGGCAGCACTTGCAAAAAAAGCCAACAATGACCCACATTTAGTCTATGTTCTTACAGGAGACGGCGAATTACAAGAAGGTCAAATTTGGGAGGCTCTTCTCTTTGCAGGTGCAAAAAATGTTGATAATCTGATACTTACAGTAGATTATAATAACAAACAAATTGATGGCAGCGTTACAGATGTGATGAATTTGGGAGATTTAAATGCCAAATTTACCGCTTTTGGTTGGGAAGTTATTGAGGGCAACGGTAACAATATGGAAGAATTGCTGCAATGTCTCCAAACGGCTCAATCAATGTGCAAAAAACAAAAACCAATTGCATTCTTAATGCACACAGAAATGGGTTATGGTGTTGATTTTATGATGGGTACAAGCAAATGGCACGGCACACCACCCAATGACGAACAATGCCAAATCGCTTTGCAACAATTGCCAAAAACTCCACTGGGCGATTATTGATTTTTTGGTATTTTTTTTGCATTTTGGGAGAATTTTGTTGTAAAATTTGTATCTTTTCCTGCACCGTCTCTATTTCCCCTTTGTCTGAACTGTGATTTAGAATGATTAGAATGATTAACAAGATTTTACGAATTATAAAACCCTTATTTATTAAAGCACCCTTAGTAGCCAAAAAAATCCCCCCACCATTACCCTTATTTTTTTTGTTAATAAGGGAATAAGGGGAATTAACAGAAAAAATTCTTGCTACTAAGGGAACCTCGATAAATAAGGTTTTTTTTGCAGAGTGTAGAGGTTTTTTTTGCATTTTTGCACCACCCTTTGTCGGAACTTTGATTTTCGTATGAGATTTTTTAAGATTAGCAGGATTTTAGATAATCACACAAATCATTCAAAATCAAAGTTCAGACAATGCAAAAAAATCTTCACTCTACACTCTACACTCTGCAAAAACCTTAATAGGCTTGCAAAGGCTCGTTATTGATAGCGTTTATGTATTATTATTTTGATTTTCATTGTTTTGATATTGTGAAACCCAGTTTTCCAAATTTTTAATGTGAGGCAAAAGCGACTTCCCTTTTGGGGTGAGTGAATATTCAACTCTTGGAGGCACTTCGTAATATATTGTTCTTGTTATCAATTGGTCATCTTCCAATTTGTGAAGTGTTTCCGAGAGTACTTTTTGCGAAATATGGTCAATATTTCGGTATAAATCCATAAATCTCATGGTGTTGTTATTTTCCAATTTTTCCAGCACCAAAACCGACCATTTGTCTCCCAAACGGTCTAATAATTGCCTCATAGCAGTTTTTTTTCTGTTTTTTATCATTTTTTTTATTCGTTTTTTATCATTATTTATCATTATTTCTAACCAAAAAGTGAGGGGATTACTTATTTGTAACTGCCTGATTTTTAGAAGAAAAAGTGTATCTTTGTAAAAACGTAAAACTATTTAATTCCTAAAAATTTTTAAAACAAATATTATGCCAAAGAAAGCAGCAATAGTAGTAGTAAACCCTGTAAATGGGTTAGGTTTGTTCCAATATTTGGAACCATTTTATGAGAGCGGCATTGTTTATAAAACGTATGCTGTCGGACAGGTCAGGGATGTGAAGAGCAATTCGGGCATTCTTCTGCAAACGGATGACATTATCGGCAATCTCAGAGGTGAGGAAGCAGAGTATGACGCTCTGGTCTTTGCGTGTGGAGATGCAATGCCAAAATTTGGACTCAGTATGCAATTATCTGAAAATCAAGATTTAATCACTGTTGTCAAAAATTTTGGATTGAAAAGAAAATTGATGGTCGGTCATTGTGTAGCCGCATTAGTTTTCGATATTGCAGCCGTAGCGGAGGGAAAAAGAGTCGCTTGTCATCCCTTAGTCAAAACGGCGATAAAAACAGCCATCGCGACTGACGAAAAGGCGGTCATTGACGGAAATCTCTATACCGCCCAAAACGAAAACTATATCTCGGCTATCATGCCAACACTGCTTGAATCGCTCAAAGAATGAGCAATAAGAAAGTTTTCGTTTAAAAAAAACTTTGCAATTTTCTATTTCGTTGCAAATCAGTTTTTTACCGTCTTTTCAGCCTTGAAAAGGCGGTTTTTTTAGTCCTCTAAATCTCCCCTTTTCAGGGAAGGGGTAAATTTAACAAAATGATTTTTTTACACTCCCAAACACAATAAAATATCTTTTTTACCGTTGTATCTACGTAAGTATAAATATTTTGTTAAACAGTATAAAAATTTATTTTTATGGAGACTTTAATTGATTGGTCAAGGATGCAGTTTGCAATGACTGCGATTTATCATTGGTTATTTGTGCCACTAACTATTGGATTGGCATTGATTATGGCAGTAATGGAAACCATTTATGTCAAAACGGGAAAGTTGTTTTGGCGGGATACTGCTAAATTTTGGATGAAACTTTTTGGTATCAATTTTGCGGTCGGCGTGGCTACGGGTTTGATATTGGAGTTTGAGTTCGGTACTAATTGGAGCAATTATTCTTTTTTTGTTGGGGACATTTTCGGTGCTCCTTTAGCGATAGAAGGAATAGTTGCGTTTTTTATGGAGGCGACTTTTGTGGCGTTGATGTTTTTTGGGTGGGACAAAATCAGCAAAGGTGCTCATTTGGCATCAACATGGCTCACCGGCATAGGTGCTACCATTTCAGCGTGGTGGATTTTGGTTGCCAATGCATGGATGCAATATCCGGTAGGCATGAAATTCAACCCCGACACCGTGCGTAACGAAATGATGAGTTTTATTGATGTCGCTTTTTCGCCAATGGCAGTAACTAAATTTACACATACTGTATTGAGTTGCTGGATATTAGGTGCTGTTTTTGTGGTAGGGGTTGCAGGTTGGTTTTTAATTAAAAATAGAGAGAGTAAATTTGCACTCAGCAGCATCAAAGTAGCAGCAGTTGTAGGTTTTGTAGCCTCAATTTTGACCATTGTTACCGGCGACACTTCCGCTAAAATGGTTTATAAAACGCAACCCATGAAATTGGCGGCTGTTGAAGGTCTATATGACGGAGGCACAGATGTGGGGATGGTCGGTTTTGGCATTATAAATCCTAATAAACAGCCATCAGATGACCAAAAATCCATTTATGCGGAACTCAAAATACCTTATATGCTTTCGTGGTTAGCCACAGAAGATATACACGGATTTGTGCCGGGGATAAATGATATTCTTAATGGTTATACCACACCGGAGGGAACGACAGTGCTTTCGGCGGAGGAAAAGATGGGAAAAGGCAGAATCGCACAGCAGGCTTTGTCCGACTATCGAGTGGCAAAACAGGCAAATGACAAAGCCACAATGGAGCAAGCAAAATCTATTTTAGAAGAAAATATGCCCTATTTTGGCTATGGCTATATTAACGATAAAACGGATTTGGTGCCCAATGTACCGCTCAATTTTTATGCTTTTAGAATAATGGTTATTTTGGGTGGCTTTTTTATTTTGCTTTTTATTGTTCTCTTTTTGATGTCTTTGAGGCGAAAATTGGAAAAGCAAAAATGGCTTCATTGGATAGCCTTGTTGTCCATTCCATTGGCATATATAGCCGGGCAAGCGGGCTGGATAGTCGCCGAAACAGGTCGACAGCCGTGGGCAATACAAGATTTAATGCCTGTTAATGCTGCCGTTTCCGATTTAGCCGCAAGCGATGTAAAAATAACATTTTTTATATTTTTGGCATTATTTGCTGTTTTGTTGATAGCAGAATTGCGAATTTTGTGCAAAGCAATAAAAAAAGGTCCTAAATTTTCAGAATAATTGTTAAACATTTAATACATTTTAGATATGGATTATACATTTTTTCAAAATTATTGGTGGTTTTTGGTGTCCTTGTTGGGCGGATTGTTGGTTTTTCTGCTTTTTGTACAAGGCGGTAATGCGTTGATAATGTTTTTGGGTAAAAGCGATACCGAGCGAACAATGATGGTCAATTCAACAGGTCGCAAATGGGAGTTTACTTTCACTACATTGGTAACGTTTGGGGGTGCTTTTTTTGCCTCATTTCCTTTGTTTTATTCAACAAGTTTTGGGGGTGCCTATTGGTTGTGGATGCTCATTTTGTTCACATTTGTATTGCAGGCGGTTAGTTATGAATTTCGCAACAAAGCAGGCAATTTATTGGGCAAAAATACGTATCATATATTCTTGACAATCAATGGTTTATTAGGACCGTTGCTTTTAGGGGCTGCTGTGGCGACATTTTTTACAGGGTCAGGTTTTCATATTGCCAAAGAAAATGTAGTCAATTTAGCCAATCCTATTATCAGTTCGTGGGACTCTGCTTGGCATGGGCTGGAGGAGTTAATCGGCTGTTGCGGACAACCTGCGAGCAACTGGTGGAACTATGTACTCGGCTTGGCGGTTATGTTTTTGGCACAAATTTTGGGGCTTTTGTATTATATCAATAATATTGATAATGAGGAGTTTATAAAAAAATGTCGCAAAGCATTGAAAATAGAAACCGTTTTATTTTTGATATTTTTCTTAACATTTTTGGTGAGAACTTTATTAGCAACAGGCTATGCTGTTGACACTCAAACGCTTGATACTCAAACGCATGAACCTACAATCTATACTTTGCCATACAAATATTTACACAACTTTTTGGAAATGCCGACTGTAACGGTTATCTTTTTGGTAGGCGTTTTGGCGGTATTGGCGGGTATTTTGCTCACTATTTTCAAAAAAGGTTTCAAAAAAGGGATATGGTTTTCAGGGATTGGAACTGTTTTGACGGTTTTGGGGCTTTTGCTCTGCGTAGGATACAACAACACGGCATATTATCCCTCTACGAGTGATATGCAATCGTCTCTGACGTTGGCAAATAGTTGTTCGAGTTTGTTTACGCTCAAAGTCATGTCTGCCGTTTCTTTGCTGATTCCGTTTGTTTTGCTTTACATTTTCTTTGCATGGAGGGCATTGGATAAAAAGAAAATTACCTCCCAAGAAATGGAAGGCGACGGAGCCAAATACTAAATGTCTGATTTTTTTAAAAATAACATTTTAACGGCATCTCAAAGCGGGAACAAAAGGTGGCAATTGTTTAATTGTTCATCTGTGTATGTGCTTTATTTTCAATGGGTTATGGCTATCTCCATTGTATTGAAAATATTGTTGGCATTTTTTTTGGAATTGAGCAATGATGAGGCATATTATCGCTTGTATGCAATGTTTTCTGATTATAGTCATTATGATCATCCGCCGATGTTGGGGTGGATGTTGCAGATTTTCACTTTGGATACAGTTTTGGATAACGGCTTTGCATTGCGAATTTTACCGATATTTTTGGGAACATGTAACTTGTTGATTTCCTTTAAGATAGGGCAATATTTACACAGTACGCGAGCAGGTTTTTTGGCATCTTTTTTGGTGGCAATATCACCTTATTTGTCGCTTATTTCAGGGGCAATGCTGTTGCCTGACGCTCCGCTGATGTTTTTCTGGTTATTGGCGATTTATTGGGCTTTAAAAGCATTCTTTCCCAAAGAAAACAAGTTAAATCATCATTATTTGCTTTTGGTGGGCTTGGCTATCGGCGGAGGAATTTTGTCTAAATATACTGCCGCTTTTTTATGGGTAGGAATAGGTATATATATACTCCTTTTTAATCGTAAAACACTGAAAACGTGGCAGTTATATGTTTCCATTTTGATTACTATTCTTTGTTGTTTGCCCATATTGTGGTGGAATGTGGAGCATGATTTTGTCAGTTTTAGGTTTCACAGCGGGCGAGTGGGATTGTTTGATAATTTTGAAATTATTGATTTTTGCAAAGAAATTTTAGGAGAATTTATTTATAATAATCCATTGATTTACATTGTAATATTTGTTGTTTTGGTAAAAAATATTCTCTATCGAAAACAGATAGCACATTCACCGATACACTTATTGTATTGCATTGGTTTTCCGATTGTTATAATTTTTTGGTTGTTTTCATTTTCACATTCATTGTTGCCACATTGGAATAGTCCCGGATTTTCGACTTTGCTTTTTACGGTAGCAATATTTTTAGCCGAAAATTTGCAAAATGGGAGAAAAAAGTTGTACAAATGCTTTCAAATTTGTGCATTTGTTGTCGTCGCATTACTTGTGATTATTGTTTTTCAAGCAAAAACGGACTTTTTATCTTTGAAAAAGCATGGTATTCAAGATTTTACAATAGAACTTACAACTTGGAAAGCCACAGGAGAACATTTTACTAAAATTGCTCAAAATGCTCAAAAACAAGGGATTATGCCTATCAACAGCCCGATAGTGGCTCTTCGCTGGTTCCCTGCTGCCAATTTAGATTTGTATGTCGCCAAGCCGTCCAACAGAAAAGTGTTAACAATCGGCGACATTACTCAAACCCATAAATATGAACAAATTACAACAATAAGAGGCTCTTTGCCTCCCAATACAAAAACTTGGTTTATTACAGATGACTATGATTTTTTTGCCCCCGAAAATTATTTTTCACAAACACAACTGTATCAGACTTTTACAATCTATCGCCACTCCAAACCCGCAAAAAAAGTGTATTGCTATATTGTAACGATTTAGAGTGTAGAGTGTAGAGACGGGGCACGTCCCGTCTTTACTTGTGTTGTCTGAACTGTGATTTTCATATGATTGGTGTGATTATTATGATTTAAATATCTACACTCTCCACTCTAAAAAAAAGAGGGAACAGCGCTGCTCCCCCTTAAATTATCCATTATGTTTAAATAAAACTCTATTTTACGCTCATTTTTCTTACCAACTTCTGACCTTCAAATTCCATAGAATAGAAGTAGATGCCGGAAGAAAGACCATTGAGGTCAAAAATGATGTT
>JAISTU010000086.1 GCA_031272415.1 Bacteroidales bacterium
GTGATTATTATGATTTTACGTAATCATTCAAATCATTCCAAATCAAAGTTCAAACAGAGGCGAATGTAGAGACGTGGCATGCCGCGTCTTTACAATCATAAAATAATCATGCTAATCATGTAAATCTTGTGAAAATCGTGGTTCAGACAATGCAAAAAAAATCTAAAATCTAAAATCGTAAATCTAAAATCTCTACACTCTGAAAAAAAAAGTTTTTAATTTTTAATTGAAGAAAAGGTGTATCTTTGTAAAATCATTAGAAAATAAAAAACAATATGTGTCCAAAAGCAGAAATAAAAACTTACGATTTTAAGGGAAAAAAAGCATTGGTAAGAGTAGATTACAATGTACCTCTCAATGATGAATTTCAAATTCAGGATACCAAGCGAATAGATGCTTCGTTACCTACTTTGAAAAAAATATTGGATGACGGAGGCAGTATTATTTTGATGTCTCATTTAGGGCGTCCAAAAAATAAAGAATATCAGTTCTCTTTGCAACATTTAATTCCTTATTTAGAAAATGTTTTGCCGGGAGTTAATATTTATTTTGCACCTGAATGCATTGGAGAGCAGACGCGAAAGATTGCCAATGCTTTGCGTCCGAGAGAGATTTTATTGTTGGAAAATGTTCGTTTTTTCCCCGAAGAAGAGGCTGGCGATGAGCAATTTGCCAAAGAATTAGCCTCCTATGGCGATGTGTTTGTACATGAGGCTTTTTCAACAGCACATCGCAATCATGCAACAACGGCTGTGATTGCTGATTTTTTTCCTAATGATAAAATGTATGGTTTTTTAATGGCAGCCGAAATTGAAAATTTATCGCAAGTGATGAACAATCCCAGACGTCCGGTTACGGCAGTTTTAGGGGGTGCCAAAATATCAAGTAAAATACAGGTAATCACTAACTTAATCAAAAAGGTAGATAATCTTTTAATTGGGGGGGCGATGGACTCTACTTTTCATAAATATCTGGGGGGAAATATTGGCAATACTTTATATGAAGAAGACATGCAAGATGTTGCTAAACAGATACTTGCGACAGCAAAAGAGAACCATGTCAATATTTATTTAGCACCTGACAAAATTGCAGCCGATAAATTTGCAAATGACGCTAAAAGAGGCATTTATGATTCCAAAGAAATTCCTGACGGTTGGGCAGGTTTGGACATAGGACCTGATACTTGCACGCTTTATAGGGATGTTATTTTGAAGTCCTCTACCATTCTTTGGAACGGTCCTATGGGCGTTTTTGAGATGGAAAATTTTAGCACGGGGACGTTTATGGTGGCGGAGGCGATAGCAAAGGCGACACGTCATGGTGCATTTTCGTTGGTTGGCGGAGGCGATTCGGTGGCGGCTATCAATAAATTTCACCTCACGGACAACTATACTTATGTTTCTACTGCCGGCGGTGCTATGTTAGAATATTGTGAAGGAAAAATTTTGCCCGGAATTAGAGCAATAGAAAAATAATCAATTTTTGCGAACAAAAAAGGGGTAAATATCAAAAACCTTTTAATTTTTAAATTTTAATTAAAAAAAGTGTATCTTTGTATTTTATGGAAGAGATGGTCTTAATTTTAGATTTTGGGTCTCAATATACGCAGTTAATTGCTCGCAGAATCAGAGAGTTAAATGTATATTGCGAGATACATCCTTACAATGCGGTGAAGTCATTGGAGGCGAATGTAAAAGGTGTTATTTTGTCGGGCAGTCCTTTTTCTGTTTATGATGGGTCGGCACCAAAGCCGGATTTGTCTATTTTTAGAAAAAAAGTGCCTCTGTTGGGGATTTGTTATGGTGCTCAATTGCTGGCTTATGAGTCGGCAGGGAAAGTTCAGTCTTCTCCAAGTCGAGAATATGGGCGCGCTAACTTATTGAGTATCAATGAATTATCACCATTGATGAAAAATATTCCGCTTCATACACAAGTTTGGATGTCGCATGGAGATACAATTACGGATTTACCGACTGAATTTGAGCCTATTTGCAGCACAGAAGAGGTGCAATTTGCGGGTTTCAAAATCAAAGATGAAGACACTTACGGCATACAATTTCATCCGGAAGTACATCATTCTGAACACGGTACAGATTTATTGCACAATTTTGTGAGCAATATATGCGGCTGTTCCATGAGTTGGACGCCTGATTCTTTTATTCAAACAAGCATTGAAAATTTACGACAAAAGATTGGTAATGAAAGAGTTATACTTGCCATTTCGGGGGGAGTAGATTCTTCTGTTGCCGCTTATTTGTTGCACAAAGCGATAGGAAAGGCAATGACAGCCGTGTTTGTCAATAATGGATTGTTGAGAAAAGATGAATTTTCTTCCGTTTTGGAAACGTACCGAAAAACGGGTTTAAATGTGATAGGTGTTGATGCTTGTGAATTGTTTTACAGCAAGTTACAAGGTGTTTGCGACCCTGAACAAAAGCGAAAAATTATCGGTGGTACATTTATTGAGGTCTTTGAAAAAGAGGCGCGTAAATTGGACAATATAAAATGGTTGGCACAAGGGACAATTTATCCGGATGTTATTGAGTCTGTGTCAGTTAAAGGTCCTTCTGCAACCATAAAATCGCATCATAATGTAGGCGGATTACCTAAAGACTTAAATTTCAAGATAATAGAGCCATTGAGATTGCTATTCAAAGATGAGGTCAGGCGGATTGGAAAATCATTGCAAGTGCCTGATATTCTGCTATCACGTCATCCATTTCCGGGTCCGGGTTTGGGTATTCGTATTTTGGGAGAAATTACACCCCAAAAAGTGCAAATTTTGCAAGAAGTGGATGCTATTTTTATAGAAAATTTAAAACAATCGGGCTGGTATGACCGCACTTGGCAAGCGGGGGCAATGCTTTTGCCTGTTAAATCGGTGGGCGTAATGGGCGATGAGAGGACGTATGAAAATTGCGTTGCTTTGCGGGCAGTAAGTTCAACTGACGGTATGACAGCCGATTGGGTACATTTGCCATACGAATTGTTGGCAAAAATTTCCTCCGAAATTATCAACAAAGTAAGAGGTGTCAACAGGGTGGTTTATGATATAAGTTCTAAACCTCCTGCAACTATTGAATGGGAATAATCAATTGTATATCAACATATTATAATATAAAGATGAAGAAAATAAGAATATTGCGAAAATGGATTTTACAAGTATTGATGATGTTTTGGGTGCTAACAATGGCGCAAACCGATAGGACAAGAATTACGGTTATTGACAATCATCATTTGTTTTATGTACATGAAGTTATGGCGAAACAGACTGTTTATTCGCTCTCGAAAATGTATGGTGTTTCGGTGGATGTTATTTATGAATACAACCCCAACATCCGTGGTGGCGTTAAGCCGGGCAACAGCATTAAAATTTTGGCAACGACCCAAAAAGTAGATGCTTATTCGGTCAAAAAAGGTGAAACAATGTCTTCTATTGCCCGAAAAAACGGCGTCAGCGAAGGTGAATTATTGTCTTTAAACCCCGGCATTGATGAGCAACATTTAGCCATCGGACAAACAATTTGCATCCCTTATATCACACCGACAACGGATGAGGTAGCCACAAGCATTTCAACAAAAAAAGATAAAAATGCGAGCAAAAATGATAAAAAAGAGCCGACAAAAGAGGTGCAATCCGCTCCCATCGCCCCGACTGTTGTGAACAAACGCATTGAAAAAAAGCAAGATACGCTCATTCATATTGTTACAAAAGGGGAAACTTTGTACGGAATTTCAAAAAAATATAACATTCATATTGATAAAATATCTTTTGATAATCATTTGGCGGATGAAAAAATTAAAATTGGAGATAGATTGTTGATTATCAGTGAAATAACTGTTGAAAATCCTACTGCATATATACCTGTCAAAAAGGATAATTATACTGTTTATCTTTTTATTCCGCTCTATTTAGACAAGGCGACAGATATTAACCCTATGAGTGTCAAGTCATTAACGGATTATAAAGGCATAGAATCGTTTAATTTTATACAGTTTTATGAGGCGGCATTGATTGCTGCGGACGATATTTCTGCAAAATATAAAAACATCAAAATCACGCTCAAAGTAGAAGATATTGCCAATGGGTCTTCTGAAAAATTAGCACAAATGATTGATAATGACCAACTTTCGGATGCAGATTTAATTATAGGACCTTTCTTTTCGGAAGGCTGGCAGTCGCCACTTTGCGAATATGCAGCCTTACATCATATCCCCATTGTCAATCCATTTGCTTCACAACCGGCTAATTGTCAAGCAAATATATACAACGTTACTGCCACCAACCGACAACAAGCAGAGGCTTTTGGACATTATATAGAATCACTTTATAATCAGGCAAATATAATCATTATTGACTACGGAATGTCAGACAAAGATACACGTTTGGCACAAGAATATAAGTCCGGCTTACAATCTGTTTTGGCAAATTCCAACAGCAATATTACCATCAAAGACGTGAATACCAAAGAAAAAGGCTTTGTGAGCATAAAATCGGCACTCAATGACAACTGCGAAAACTTTATTTTTACTTTTTTCAATAACGAATTTGCAGTAACGAGTTTTACGCAATTTTTGCATGCCAGCAAGCCCAAAAATATTACTTTGGTCGCTCCTGAATATTGGCTAAATTTCGATAATATTGAAACTGAGTACTTTATGGAGTTGAAAACACATTATATACATCAATTTTTTGTAGATTATCGCAATCCCAAAGTGGTTAGATTTATAGATATTTTCCGTGAAAAATATTTTACCGAACCTACCTTGCGGCAATTTGCGTTTCAGGGATATGACATTATTTATTATTTTTTGAGCAACCTCTGCGACAACGGCACTGTTTTTGCAGAAGGAGCAGACACGACAGCCAATAAAGAATTGCTCTCAACGCAGTTTGATTTTGCTTTCTCTGCCAACAAATCACTCAATAATAAATTTGTTAATATATTCAAAATCAAAGACTACCGATTCTACAATGCACTCAAAAGCGAATAACCCCTAAATCCCCTCAAGGGATACGTAGGGGAAATAGCATGCCTTGCCCCAAAAGGGTGAAGGGTACAGGGTGAAAAACAATTTGTAAAATGTTGATAATCAAATATGTAGAGACGTTGCGTGCTACGTCTCCCTTTGACGTCTACATTCTCGTTTGAGACGTAGCATGCAACGTCTCTACAAAAAAATGAGGTCAAAAAACGCATAATTCCTTGCTACAGATGTTGTTTTGTTGTTAAAATTAGGTGGAAATGAGGTTGTTTTTTTATTTGTTAATTTCGTAAAATCGTACAAATCAACATAATCACTCAAATTCACAGTTCAGACAAAACTCTCTCTTAATTTTTAATTTTTAATTTTTAATTGAAGAATTTGTGTATCTTTGCATTTCAGTTTTCAATTTAGTAGTATTTTAAAAATTTTAAAAATTAAAGAAGTTATTTTATGAGTACAACTGTTTTTGTAATCATTGTTGTAGTATTTATTTTAGGTTATTGTTGCATTGCGTTGGAGCATCCGTTAAAGATTAACAAATCTGCCACCGCTTTGCTGTTAGCAGTTATTTTGTGGTCAATTTACGCTTTATTTGGCGGATTTCATGATTCGGAAACCCTTTTTACGGCATTAGGCGAGGAAATTAAACTTCGCCCGCTGATTGAACATTTGGGCGATACGGCAGAAATTTTGTTTTTCTTGCTCGGTGCGATGACCATTGTGGAAACAGTGGATAAGCACGGAGGGTTTGCCATTATTACCGACCAAATTAGGACTACTAACAAGCGTAAATTATTGTGGATTATTGCCATTATTACGTTTTTTATGTCGGCGGCGTTGGACAATTTGACTACTTCTATTGTTATGGTGGCTCTGTTGCGTAAGTTGGTGGAAGATAAAAAAGACCGTTGGTTTTTCGCAGGGATGGTCATTTTGGCTGCCAATGCGGGCGGTGCATGGTCGCCTATCGGAGACGTAACGACCATTATGCTGTGGATTAAAGGAAATATTACTGCCTCAATGATTATTAAAGAAACATTTATTCCAAGCCTTGTTTCTATGGTTGTACCATTGGCGATAATTTCTTTGACAATGAAAGGTAGCGTTAAAAGACCTGCCGAAAAAGATAGCGCTGTAACGCTTACAGCCTCTAAACTGCAAAGCAATATTGTCTTCTTTTTGGGGGTTGGCTCATTGCTATTTACGCCTATTTTTAAGACAATTACTCATTTACCGCCTTATATGGGCATTCTTTTGGGCTTAGGATTGATATGGGTTGTTACCGAAATTTTGCACAGACATAATGCGGATAAATATTCACGTTTAAATGTGTCATCTATATTGCAAAAAGTTGATACTCCGAGTGTTTTGTTCTTTTTGGGTATATTGATGGCGGTGGCTTGCCTACAAGATGCAGGACATTTAAAATTGCTTGCTCAATCGTTGGATTCCATTGGAAATATTTACGTTATCAATGTTATCATTGGTGCTTTATCTTCTGTGGTGGACAATGTACCTTTGGTGGCGGCGGCGATGGGCATGTATCCGCTTGCAGAAGTTGGGCATTATGCTGTAGATGGTGCTTTTTGGGAGATGTTGGCATATTGTGCAGGTACAGGAGGTAGCATGTTAATCATAGGTTCGGCTGCCGGCGTGGCTGTTATGGGGATGGAAAAAATTGATTTTATTTGGTATCTCAAAAAAATCTCTCTTTGGGCTTTGTTAGGTTATTTGGCGGGCGCAGGAACTTTTTATTTAATGTCTCACTTTTTGCTGCATTCGTAAATTAGAGTGTAGATATTTTTGCATTTTGGGAGAAAATTGTTCTAAAAAATGGAGAAAACTTTCAATTCTCTATTCCCTTTCGTCCTTGTTCCTTTTACCCTTTGTCTCTTTTTGGGCAAGGCATGCCATTTTTTTAATTCTTCATTTTTAATTTTTAATTGAAAGAAAAGTGTATTTTTGTAAAATTCCATAAATTTGGATGTTTTATTAAAAAGTAAGTTGTATATTATATTGTATAGAGATGTTGAAAATAAGCAGTAGCATTGTAAGTGAAAATAAGCAAGTTGCACGTGAGGCGATATGCACTAAGGTTGGTCTCATTGAGGCACAAATTTACACCTTTGCAGAAAAAGAAATATTATGAATACAGATATTGATTCTTATAGTCTTTTTAGCGACAGCGAGCCAACCGATGAGCAACTTTTGGCAATCATGCAAGAAGTCGAAAGTGATGTTAGAAGCGAAAACATGGAATTAGAAAAGCAGATTGAGGCAAAATTAAAACACGATTTTGAAATCGCTCTTGCAGAATATAAAAAACTTTATAAATGGAAAGACCAAAATTATTGATAGTAGCAGGTCCCAACGGTTCGGGCAAAACTACCGTAACAAGTAAAATTCTCAAACATGAGTGGGTTGAAAATTGCGAATATATCAATCCCGATTTTATTGCTCGCGACAAATTTGGGGATTGGAACTCGCACGAGGCAGTTTTGCAGGCGGCACAATATGCCACCCAAAGGCGTGAAAAATGCCTTATTGCCGGCAAAAGTTTGATTTTTGAAACCGTACTTTCCGCCCCAGACAAAGTTGATTTTGTAAAAAGAGCCATTGAGAGCGGTTTTTTTATTCGTCTTTTTTTTATTGGCACTGATAATCCGCAAATTAACGCAGCCAGGATTGCCCAAAGAGTAATGAAAGGCGGACACGATGTTCCAATTCCCAAAATTATCAGTCGATATTACAAATCAATCATAAATTGTGCTATTTTGGCACCTATTGTTGATAGATTGTATGTTTATGACAACTCAAAAGACAACGTTTTGGCGGAGTTGTTGTTTCGTGCAAGCGATGGAAATTTAACAAAACAATATGCTCAAAATCACATTTGGACAAAAATTATCTTTGAAAATTTGACAAAATAAAATATAAGGGAATAAAATCATTTCCAACTGTTCTTTGCCTGATTTTAGAACGTTTTTATCCCAAAATGCAAAAAATCTCTACATTCGACACTTTAACTAACTTTCAACTTTCAACTTTTAACTCAAAAAAAAGTGTATTTTTGCGATATATTAAAAATAAGATAAAAAATTAACATAAATATTTATAAATCATATAGTTAAGGCAAACATGAATTATCAAAAAAGATACAAATGGAATAAGAAATGCAATAAAAATTACTTTTTAAACCTAAAAATGCTAACATTAGGGCTGTTGATGGGCGTTTTTGTTTTTGGATTTACGGCTTGTTCGGACGAAGAAAATGAAGGCGATGCAAGTGGCAGTTTTGAGGCTAATGAATTGATGCTCTGCGCATTAAGCGACGGTGTATTGATAGATATTGCCGTAGATGAAGGGCAAATGGTTTCACAAGGGGATTATTTGGCGACAATTGATTCTACACAATTGGTTTTTCAAAAAATGCAAATCAATACCGCTTTGGACGCGGCATTATTAAAATTAAGTTCCATTCCAAATAAATATAAGTTGCTCAATGACAGCATTTTACAACTTGAAAGGAAAATCGAAACAACCTTTGCTACTCCATTGAAAGACAGTCTTTTAAAAGAAAAGCAGCAAATGGAGAACAGACTACAGGATTACAAAGCCACGCTTTCAAAGGAGGTAAGATTGCTATTGACGCAAACAGACCCGCTGTATGTTCAATTGCGACAAATCAATAATGCGATTGATAAATGCAAAATTTTTGCCCCCGAAAACGGCACTATATTAAATGTGTATAGTAAAGAGCATGAATTAGTTACGTGCGGACGTCCATTGTTAAGAATGGCAAATTTAACAGAAATGACTTTGAATGCGTATGTAACTGAAAATCAATTATCTACATTGAAATTAGGAGGCACTTGCACTGTTTTGGCAGACAAAGAAAACGGGGACATGCTAAAATTGAAAGGCGTTTTGACTTGGATTGCACAAGAATCCGAATTTACCCCCAAAAATATCAATACAAAAGATGTTCGTTCTAATTTGGTGTATTTGGTTAAAATTAAAGTCAAAAACGATGGCAGCCTCAAAACAGGCATGCAAGGGGAAGTAATTTTTAAAACAAAACCTTAAATTATTAACCTAACTATCTGATTATGAGTGCAATTGATGTTGTACATTTATCAAAAACATTCCGTCAAAGTAAAGTTTTGGATGCTTTGCAATTTCAGGTGGACGAGGGCGAACTTTTTGGGCTTATTGGTCCCGATGGTGCGGGGAAATCAACACTTTTTAACATCCTAATTACGCTTTTGAAGCCCGATGACGGCTGTGTGGGGACAATCAGTGGCTATGATATTTTGAAAGATTACAAAACTATCCGCAATATTATCGGCTATTTGCCCGAAAAATTTTCACTTTATGGCGATTTGACTTGTGAGCAAAATTTGGACTTTTTTGCCATGCTTTACGGTGAAAATGTGGAAAATAACCAAAATTTAATTGCACCGATTTGGAACTATTTAAAGCCTTTCAAAAAAAGACGTGCAAGTGCTTTGTCAGGAGGCATGAAACAAAAGTTAGCACTTTGTTGTGCATTGATACATAAGCCTAAAATTCTTTTTTTGGATGAGCCGACAACAGGTGTAGACCCCGTGGCAAGGCAAGAATTGTGGGGGATTTTGACAAAATTAAAAAATGAAAACATAACTGTCTTTGTATCAACATCTTACATGGAAGAGGCTGACTATTGCACACATGTAGGATTATTGCAAAAAGGCAAAATGTTAGGCTGCGATTCTCCGCAAAAAATTAAAGCCGATTTTAAAGGTATTTTGGTGAGCATCCAAACGGCTGACGTTTATGGAGTATTAACACAATTAATTGATTTTCAGCCAAAAGATAATGTTTATGCAGCCGGACAACAAGTAAATGTGGTACTCAAACATGAAGAAGATTTGAAGTATTTACAACAATTTATCAATGATAATTCATTGAAATGCAATGATATAAGTATAACAGACCCCAATATAGAAGATTGTTTTATCCAATTAATGAAATAATAAAAAAATATGCAAAATTTAAAATCATATCTCCGTCAGTTAGCGAATTTTCCTCAACAAGGCGTTGTTTTTGAGGATATTAACCCGCTGTTATCCAATGCGGATACGTTTAAAAAAGTTATTGATACATTGTCTCAACAGATTGCCAAAATGTTGCCTTCTGTGAGTAAAATTGTGGCAATAGAGGCACGCGGATTTGTTGTAGGCGGTGCGATTGCACGCAAATTAGAGGTCGGTTTTGTGCCTGTTCGCAAAAAAGGGAAATTGCCGCCGTTTGAGTCCGTCAGAAAAATTGAATATAGCCTCGAATATGGCTCAAATATTTTGGAAATGGACTTTTCTTTGCTCAATTTTGAGGATAATATTGTTATTTTTGATGATGTTTTGGCAACCGGAGGCACGGCTGAGGCTGTTTTTAAACTCCTTTTGGAGGCAAAAAAGGAAGGTTTTTTACAGCCAAATGCAAGCATCAATTACGCTTTTTTGTTGGAAATTGAGCCATTAAAAGGTCGGCAATATTTGTTGAAAAATACATATATTCCTGATAATCAGATATTTTCACTCATTCAATAAAAATATCTTTCTTTAAACACAATATTTTATCCTTTTTTACGTTACTAATTGATATGTTGAAGCAAAAGATGAAAAAGGTTGTCGTTTTTTTTGTAATTTGTAATTGTATTAGTATAGTTGGCTTGTTTGCGCAAGGTGATAGTTTGCGCAAAGATTTTCACAAAGCCAATCAATGCTATAAAGAAAAAGATTATACGCAAGCAATAGAAATTTATAATCAATTGATAGACAATGGATTACAAAATCATACATTGTATTACAATTTAGCAAATGCGTATTTCAAGAATCAACAATTGGGTTTTGCCATACTCAATTATGAGCGTGCATTGCGATTATCGCCTGATAATGAGGATATTGAGCATAATTTACGCTTTGCCAATGCGCAACGAAAAGACAAAATGGATGAATTGCCGACTTTATTTATTAAACAGTGGTTTCTTAAAGTTGGAAATTTACTAAATCTGTATCAATGGTCTTTTGCATTGATAATCAGCGTATTCCTTATTTGTTTATCCATTGCGGGTTGGTTATTGTTACATTCTCAAAAAGGGCGTATCGGAGCGTTTTGGTTGTCAATAGTATTTTTATGCAGTGCAGTTATTTGCTTGATTTTCACAATTTTACAACATAATCACATTAACGACACCACAGAGGCAATTGTAATCGCCGGCAATGCGGTAGTCAAAAGTACGCCCGATGTGGCAGGTACGGATTTGTTTATTGTGCATGAAGGAATTAAGGTGCGCACCTTAGAAATCACCGGCGATTGGACAGAAGTAAGATTTCCCAATGGCGAAAAGGGCTGGCTGCCCAATGCGAGTATAGAAAATGTTTTTGTCAAAAAAGATAAATAATGGATTTGCAAGATAATGTACTGATAATCAATGATTTAAATATTAGTTTTCTTTCTGCTCAAAAATCATCAAAAGTTGTAAAAAATCTCTCTTTTTCACTTCAAAAAGGGACTACGTTGGGAATTGTAGGAGAATCAGGTTCGGGAAAATCTGTTACTGCTTTGAGTATCATGCAATTATTGCCTTCAAAAAAAGTAAAAATAGAAGGTGAAATTCTTTTTTCAGATGCGGGGAAAACCATTGATTTGCTGTCGCTATCGGACAAAACCATGCAATATTATCGCGGCAACCGATTATCTATGATATTCCAAGAGCCAATGACTTCGCTCAATCCTTCTCTCACTTGCGGAGAACAGATTAGTGAAACTTTACGGTTGCACTTGAAAATGAGTAAATTACAAGCAAAAAAACGCTCTTTTGAACTCTTGGAAGAAGTTAATTTGTCGCCACCTCAAAAATTTTATCAATCTTATCCGCATCAACTTTCGGGCGGACAAAAGCAAAGAATTATGATTGCCATTGCCATTGCGTGCCAGCCCGATATTCTCATTGCAGATGAGCCGACTACGGCTTTAGATGTTACAGTAGCAAAAAATATTTTGTTGTTACTCAAAGACTTACAAAAAAAATACGGCATTAGTATTATTTTTATTACCCATGATTTGGAAATTGTAAAAAATACAGCAGACCATGTTTTGGTGTTATATCAAGGCGAAAAAGTAGAATATGAACATAGTGAAACTTTATTTTCAACCCCGCAACAGTCTTATACTCAAGGACTTTTATCATGCAAAGTACCACAAAGTAACATCCGTACTCAGCCTTTGCCAACGGTGAATGATTTTTTGAATAAAGATAAAAATATTTCCCAAATTACACTCAAAACAACAATTTCGTCAACACAATGGCTCGAAATTGCAAAAAAAATAACCCAAAAAGAGCCTCTTTTGCAAGTGAAAAATTTGTCAAAAATTTACCCTGTCGGCACGCAATGGCTGGGCAGAAAAGTGTATTTTGAAGCCTTAAAATCAATCAGTTTTGATGTTTATGAAAACGAAACTTTGGGTTTGGTAGGTGAGTCCGGCTGCGGAAAAACAACACTCGGACGCACTTTGTTGCGACTGATTGAACCCACAAAAGGGAACATTTTTTACAAAGGAAAAGATATTTGTGCATTGAATAACAGACAATTACGAAATTTACGCAAAGAAATTCAAATTGTTTATCAAGACCCGTATTCTTCTTTGAATGCACGTCAATTGATAGGTGAAAGCCTTGTACAGCCGATGAAATTACACCATATTGGTACTTCGGACAAACAAAGAAAGGATAAAGCGGTCGAATTATTGGAAAAAACAGGCTTAGAAGCAAAGCATTTTTACGCTTATCCGCACGAATTTTCGGGAGGACAGCGACAAAGAATATGTATTGCACGTGCGTTATCTGTTGAGCCTCAATTTGTTATATGCGATGAAGCCGTTTCTGCCTTAGACATTTCTGTTCAGGCTCAAATCTTAAATTTGCTCAATGAACTGAAAAAAGACTACCATTTAACCTATATTTTTATCTCTCACGACTTGTCGGTAGTTCGCTATATGTCTCATAGAGTGATGGTTATAAAAAGCGGTCAGATACAAGAAATCAATTTTGCTGACCCTCTTTACGAAAACCCTCAAAATGACTATACTAAACAGTTAATCAATTCTTTAAGCAGATAATGCAGAGGGGAGACACAATTAAAAATTAAAAAATTAAGTAGAGGCAACGGCATGCCTTGCCCAAATGTCCTGCAAGAACAAAACTTTCATGACCGCAGGTTGCAATCTGCGGTATTTGATAGCATTCCCCCCACTGTCTGAAAGACAGAACTTATTTTTTCCCGCAGGTGCACTGCGTTTGACCTGCGGTTATGAAAATTAAACCTTTCAGGTTAAATTCTCTACATTCATAAAATAATCCTGCTAATCTTATAAATTTTATGAAAATCAAAGTTCAGACATAGTGGTGGTGCGTTAACTTTTTATTTTTCGTTCTAACTTATTGAAATACAGTTATTTACAATCGTTTTTTTATTTTTTTCGATTTAAATTGAAAAAACAGTAAATTTTCGCTTTTTAATAAATAATTTTCAAAATCATTTTGCATGCGAATCTCATAAACTGCACAGTATCAATGCAATCAAAAAAAATAAAAGACTAGTAATCATTTGAATATAATTTTTGCAAAAAAATAATGCACCAGCAGTAGTTCAGACATTTAGAATGTTTTTATTCCAAAATGCAAAAAATGATACAAAAATAATTTTTAACTTTCATTTTTCAATTATTGATAACACTGTCCAAAAGTGCATTCAAAACACTTGGAAATTTGCCGTCGGGAAAAATAACTCTTTCACCAACGAAATGAAAGACAAAGCGGGGCTGAAAAAACAAGATTATGACAAATTTATTGACAAAATTGCCGACAAATATAACAACGCTTGGCTGACAACTGAAATAAACTTTGCCACAGCATCCGCTCAAAACGCAGCACGATGGATTGACTTCAAAAGCGAAGAAAATATTATCAAAAATCTTACCTATCAAACAATGGGTGATAATGTTGTGCGGTATGAACA
>JAISTU010000024.1 GCA_031272415.1 Bacteroidales bacterium
ACTTCTACAGTATTGTCATTTTGAGAGAAAATTTAACTACTTGATTATCAGTATTTTATATTTTTCAGAAATGAATTTTTGAAATGTAGTGTCCCCCGCTAAATCGTAATGTATTGATACTCTTTTGTTTACATATCGAACCCATCGAAGTCGGAATATACGATTGTAGATTATTTTTCGTTTTTTTGCATTTTGGGATAAAAATGTTCTAAAATTTGACTATTACTTCGGCTTTGATGTCGGTGCGGTGGTTGGAGGCAATTTCCCCTAATCCGCTCCCGTTGGTAAAACGGTCTTGATAAATTGTACGTGAAATTTTGAGCCAAATATCTACATATTTTGTAATGCTGCATTTGCCGATCAAATAAACTCTATAACCTTTTCCGTAAAATGCAGGCACTGAAAATGCGTATAAAATGTCGCTCTCGTAGGTGTAAATTCGTTCATCGTAAGAATAAATATCAAAAATTGCAAAGCGTGCCGTCAAAGTCAGCGGTATTCGCCTAAATCTAAATCCAATATCCTGATAAATAATATAGCCTTGATGATAATCCTGCGTTTGATGTGCTTGATAATTAACGACTTCCAATCTACTTTTGAAGGACAGCCACTTAAAAGGTTTATAATCAAGGTGTAGCCGATAGGTTTGTTTGTGCGTTTGCGTAATAGAGTTAAGATTTTCTGCTCCCTCATTAAGGGCTTTATCCTTATATTTAAACCGAAAATATGCCGAAAAACGACTGTTAAGCGTAAAAGTTAATTTAGATTGTACCTCAAAACCATTGGTAGGTGCATCAATGCGGTATTTTAACCAAGTGAATTGAAAATAATCCACATACGCATCCAAAACAAAATATTTTGAAAGGATGATGTTTGCTCCTGCAAAAAAGCCATGCTCTGCCGAATTATCCGAAGATTGTCCAAATGCACCGCCGTTCAAACATTGATATTTTTTGTCATAATATCTGTGCAAAAATGCAAGTGTTACCAATGGATGCGGGTAAAAATTGATGCCGTTGAGCGTGGCAAATCCTCCATTTTTACTGATAGCAAATTCTCCGAAAAAACTTGTCTTTTTATACAAAACTTTGTAATCCACAGAGGCATTGAGATTATCTTGTTCATTGAAAGTGAATTGATTATAAAAAGATAAATTTCGTTGCAAAGGACGGTTAAAATAGGTATAATAAACCGTTGCTCCTATTTTGGCTGTCTCAAACGGTATATCAGCATGAAATCCTGCCAAATGTTGCCAAATTGAATTTTTATTGGCAACTTCACTCGCAGTGCGATGATAGCCCGTTTGTTGCAGAGTTTCAATGAATTGTGTTTGAGCATCCAAAGTATCACCACCGATGGAGGCATCTAAATTTTTAATGGAGTAGAAGAGTGTCAAATTCAACACTTTACAATCTATCTTTGCAGCCATTCCACGCATGTAATTGTACTCATTAGCAGAAGAATAGGGCTTTAATCCTGCCGAATAACGCTCTACCGATACCGAATTGGACGGTTTTTGCAGCGAAAAGCCTGTATTTAATGCCAATCCTTGTCCAAATGAAAGGTGATAATCGCCCACTGCCAATGCTTGCAACTTGCCTATATCTTTGATAAACAGATGAAAAGAATAAAAATCAAAGCCATAAGGATTACTCCCTTTGAAAAACTGCTCACCTGCATCTTTTTCAGCCGTCAAACCAAATCGCAATTTATCCCTGAAATTGAAACTATAGCGCAATAATAAGGCTTGTGGAGAGCCTAAATATCGGCTTGCATTCGGATTATTATCATCAATTTGATACCCTTTTTGTTGCTCAATCACTTGTCCATAACGCAAAATAAGCCGATTTTTGCCATATTGAAAGGCTTGTTTGGCAGTCCATTTTTTAGTTGTAATTACTTCTTTTACAGTAATATACGGCAATAATCGTTGTAAAGTTGTCTGCTCAAAACCTTCTATTGCCAACAATTCATAAATGCTGTACAAATTTCCAAATTGTGCAAGATATTTTTTGAGATGATATAGTTGATAATCAGTGAGTTGAAACACGGTTGACAGTTTATCATAATCGGGTTGGTTTAAATTGATTTTGTTTTGCCGATAAAAATCCAACTCTTCTATCAGTTCGCTAAAATCTGCATCTTCTTCGCTGATTTGTTCGGATAATTGTTCAATTTGGTCTTCTTGCTCCTCATTTTCGTCCAATTCTTGTCCCTGCAAAGGTCTTTCAACTTGTGCCGAAACAATTATTGTAAAACAACATAAAAAACTGATAACCAAGTGTTTCATAATAACAATTTTACTATTTTACAAAAATACTCATATTTTACAATTAAAAAAAAGGCTTCAATCTAAATCACCACATTTACAATTTTTTTGGGGACAACAATCACTTTTTTAGGTTTTTTCCCGTCTAACCATTTTTGAGATTCAGGTGCGGTAAGGACTGCATTTTCAATTTCTTGTGTTGTAGCATTGGCTGAAAAATTGAGTGTAAATCTCATTTTTCCATTGAAAGATACAGGATAAACGATGCTATCTTGTGTCAAATAACGCTCCTCATAAACAGGAAATTTGGCATTGCAAACAAAATCCGAATGCGAGAGCAAATGCCACAATTCTTCCGCAAGATGTGGCGCAAAAGGAGCAATCAATATAGTCAAAGGCTCTAAAATGGCTCGCTTATTGCACTTTAAATCCGTCAGTTCGTTAGTGCAAATCATAAACGCACTTACCGATGTATTGTAAGACAAACGCTCTATATCTTGCTCAATTTTTTGAATTGTTTTGTGCAAAATTTTCAACTCCGCCTCTGTTGGTTGTGCCTCTGAAACACAAAAATCAACACCGTTGGGATGATAAAGTCGCCAAAATTTCTTTATAAACCGAAAAACACCCTCAATTCCCTTTGTATCCCAAGGTTTTGACTGTTCAACAGGTCCTAAAAACATTTCATACATTCGCAAAGTATCTGCTCCATATTTTTCTACCAAATCATCAGGATTTTGAACATTATAAAGCGATTTGGACATTTTTTCAATCTCATGTCCGCAAATATATTTTTCATTTTCAAGTATAAATTCGGCATTGGCAAAATCAGGCATCCATTGCTTAAACCGCTCTGTATCAAGGATATCATTATCCACCAAATTGATGTCCACATGCAAAGGTGTTGTTTGATAATCTTTTCGCAAATTGTAAGAAACAAAAGTATTAGTACCGTTAATGCGATAAACTATGCTTGACCTGCCTTGTATCATGCCCTGATTGACCAATTTGGCAAACGGTTCATCTTTGCAAACCAAGCCCAAATCGTACAAAAATTTATTCCACATGCGAGAATACAACAAATGACCTGTCGCATGTTCAGAGCCTCCAATGTACAAATCTACATTTTGCCAATACCTATTTGCCTGTTTATCAATGTATTGTGTTGTACAATCGGGGTTCATATAACGCAAATAGTACGCATTTGATCCTGCAAAACCGGGCATGGTATTACAATCCAAAGGGAAATTATGATAAGTCCAATTTTTGGCTCTGGCTAAGGGGGGCTCACCTGTTTGTGTAGGCTCATATTTATCTATTTCAGGCAAAATAAGCGGCAAATCCTGCTCATCTATCGGATAGGGCATCTCATCTTTATAATAAATCGGAAACGGCTCACCCCAATAACGCTGACGACTGAAAATAGCATCTCTAAGCCTGTAATTGATTGTTTTATAGCCTATTTTCGCCGCCTCTATGCGGGCTATAACGGCTTTTATTGCCTCTTTGCACGGCAAATCAGTAATAAAATCCGAATTGATACAATGTCCGTCTTTGGACTCTTTGGCATTCTCCCACGTATCGGTAGGGGTAATTTCTTCTCCTTCCATCGCAATTACCTGTATAATAGGGAGTTGGAACTTTTTAGCAAATGCAAAATCGCGACTGTCGTGCGCCGGCACTGCCATTATTGCACCTGTCCCATAACCTGCTAACACATAATCGGCTACCCAAATCGGAATTTTGTTGCCATTGAACGGATTTATTGCATAAGAGCCTGTAAATACGCCTGTTACAGATTTAACTTCTGCCTGTCGCTCCCTTTCGGAACGGTTTTTGGCAGTGGTTACATATTCTTTTACAGCCTCCTTTTGAGCCTCTGTGGTCAATTGCTCAATCAATTCATGTTCAGGACATAAAACCATAAAACTAACCCCAAAAATAGTGTCCGGTCGGGTGGTAAAAACTTTCATTTTCAAGTCATTACCATCAATTGAAAAATCAATCGCAGCCCCTTCACTTCGTCCTATCCAATTGCGCTGAATTTCCTTAATAGACTCACTCCACTCAATGGTATCCAATCCGTCCAACAAGCGTTGTGCATAAGCGGTTATACGCAATAACCACTGTTTCATCTTTTTACGAATAACAGGATGGCCTCCACGCACAGATAAACCATTGACAACTTCATCATTTGCCAAAACAGTTCCCAAAGCAGGACACCAATTGACCATAGTATCAGCCAAATATGCCAATCTGTAATTCATTAAAATTTGCTGTTTTTCTTTTTCCGATTTTGCATTCCATTCCTCTGCTGTAAATGTAATATCTTCTGTTTGAGCAATTTGCAAATCTTTTGTTCCTTGTTGCTCAAAAACCATTATCAATTCTTCAATTGGGCGTGCCTGAGCCGCTTGATAGCAATAATAAGAATTAAAAAGTTGCAAAAATCCCCACTGTGTCCATTTGTAATATTTGGGGTCGCAAGTGCGTACTTCCCGACTCCAATCAAAACAAAATCCCAATTTATCCAACTGCTCCCGATAGCGATTGATGTTGATTTGTGTGGTAATGGCAGGATGTTGCCCTGTTTGGATAGCATATTGCTCTGCCGGCAATCCGTAGGCATCATAACCCATTGGATGTAATACATTAAATCCTTTCAAACGCTTATATCGTGCAAAAATATCGCTTGCAATATACCCCAACGGATGCCCTACATGCAAACCTGCACCCGAAGGATAAGGAAACATGTCTAATACATAAAATTTAGGCTTATCCGATTGATTTTCAACATGATAAACGTTGTTCTTTGCCCATTCTTTTTGCCACTTTTTTTCTATTTCGCTAAAATTATAATCCATTCTAATTGTTTAATACTATAAACTTACAAAGATACACAAATTTTTCAATTAAAAATTAAGAACTAAAAAATTATTATTATGTTTTTTCAATAAAAAAGTGTATTTTTGCAGAAAGGGTAGTTTTTTCAACAGGGAAATAACTGCCGTAAAAAGTTTAAATTTTAAATACCGTTTTTTATGTCTGAAAAAAAGAAAAAATTATTTTTGATAGATGCGATGGGGGTGATATTTAGGGCATATTATGCACTTGGAAAATCACCGCGAATAACATCAAAAGGATTTAATACATCCGCCATTTTTGGATTTGTTACTGCCTTATATGAGGTGATAAAGAAAGAAAAACCTACTCATATCGGGGTGGCATTTGATAGTCACGGACCTACTATCAGACACGCTGAATATGAACAATATAAAGCACAAAGAGATAATACACCCGAAGATATTATTGCCAATTTACCATACATTTTTAAAATATTAAATGCGTGGAAAATTCCTGTTTTGATGCTTAACGGCTATGAGGCTGATGACATTATCGGTACTTTTGCCAAAAAAGCAGAACAAGAAGGATTTATTACCTACATGATGACTTCCGATAAAGATTACGGACAATTGGTGTCTGACAATATTTTTGTTTACAGACCGCCGAGAATGGGTAATTCAACAGCCATTTTGGGAGTAAATGAAATTTGTCAAACTTATGATATTCAAACGCCCGAACAATTGATTGATATTTTGGGGATTTGGGGAGATGCGGTAGATAATATTCCCGGTATAAAAGGCATTGGAGAAGTGGGGGCTAAAAAATTGATTAAACAATTTGGCAGTATTGAAAACATGTTGGCAAATGTGGAAAGTATTGAAAGTCAAAGCATAAAAGCAAAAGTCAAAGCAAATGCAGAAAATGCTTTATTATCTAAATCGTTGGCAACAATCATGTTGGATGTTCCTTTAAAATTTGACGCACACGAATTGGAATTACAGCCACCTGATGCCACTGAATTGAAATCTATCTTTGATGAATTGGAATTTAGAACATTGGAAAAGCGAATTTTTACCGACCTTTCCTTGCAAATTGTACCACAAAATCAAAGCAAAACAAACAAACAGCCTGATTTATTTTCTGCTTTTGACAACACTGAAAATCAAAACAATTTGCCAAAAAAGAATACAATTGCCCCCAAAGTTGCGTCTAAATATCACACCATTACTAAATTGGAAAATATACCGTCATTGGTGCAGAAAATATTGCAAAGTAAGGCTTTCAGTTTCTATTTGCCCACACATACAGGCAATCCTTTGGAAGAGAATTTATTAGGTATTGCTATTGCTCTCAATTTAAGAGAGGCTTTTTATATTCCTTTGTCGAACAATAGGGAGCAAGCGAAGAAATTTTTAGCAGAATTTGTGGCAGTGTTTGAGAGTCAACATATTCTTAAAATAACGCATGATTGGAAAAATGCTATCCGATTTTTGAAAAAATATAATATTTACCCCAAAGGCAATAAATTTGATACCCTTTTGGCGCATTATTTGCTTGACCCGGACATACATCATCATGCAATAGAAGATATAATGTACGCCTATTTGGACAATAAAGATTTATACTTGCAAGAGAGCGACAGTTTCAAAGATAATGTTTGTCAAAAGGCAGATATACTTTTACAATTGCAGCCGATTTTAGAGCGTCAATTGGAAACCAAAAATGCACTTCATTTGTTTGAAAATATCGAAATGCCGCTTGTTGAAATACTTGCCTCAATGGAAGATGAGGGAGTGTGTATTGATGTGCCTTTTTTGCAGGAATATTCGGCTGTTTTGCAGGAAAAAATAACGCAAATTCAAAGCGAAATCTACCAAATGGCAGGACAAAGTTTCAATATCGCCTCCCCAAAACAGTTAGGATTGATTTTGTTTGAAAAATTACAAATTATTGACAATGCAAAATTAACTAAATCCAAACAATATCAAACAGGGGAAGAAGTGTTGGTAAAATTGGAGAAAAAGCACCCTATTGTTGAGCAAATTTTGAGGTTTAGGACTTTGAGTAAATTAAAATCTACTTATGTAGACTCTTTTCCTGCATTGGTAAATCCGAAGACGGGTCGTTTGCATACGCTTTTTAATCAAGCCGTAACCTCAACAGGTCGTTTAAGTTCGAGCAATCCTAATTTGCAAAATATACCCATTCGTGGGGAGGATGGCAGGGAGATACGCAAAGCATTTATTCCCCGCAATGAGAATTATGTGCTTTTGTCGGCGGATTATTCACAAATTGAATTGCGTTTAGCCGCCGCCATGAGTGAGGATGAGAATATGTTGGAAGCCTTTAAAAATGGGCAAGATATACACAAAGCGACTGCGGCACGCATTTATAACATACCGCCCGAAGAAGTAACCGATGACATGAGACGCATTGCAAAAACGGTTAATTTCGGCATTTTGTACGGTATTTCGGCATTCGGATTGTCGGAAAGATTGAATATTCCTCGAAAAGAAGCCAATGAGTTAATCAATCAATATTTTGAAAAGTATCCCAAAATTAGGGAATACATTGATAAACAAGCGGAATTTGCCACTCAAAATGGCTATGTAGAAACGTTAATGAAACGGCGACGTTATTTGCACAATATCAAATCAGCCAATAATAATTTGCGTACTTTTGACCAGCGAAATGCAGTCAATGCCCCTGTACAAGGCTCGGCTGCCGATTTGATAAAAATTGCAATGATACACATATATAATGAACTTCGGAAACGGAATTTGCAGTCTTCGATATTGTTGCAAGTGCATGATGAGTTGGTGTTGGACGTGCATAAATCCGAATTGGAAGAAGTAAAAGCATTAGTGTCCGATAAAATGTGTAACGCAATGCAACTGGCTGTGCCTTTGGAAATTGAAATCAATTACGGAAACAATTGGTTAGAGGCTCACTAAAAGTTCATTTTATGTCAAAATTATTGTCAATTATTGGTCCTACTGCAACGGGAAAAACACGCATTGCAGTACGTTTGGCTGCCGCTTTGAATGGCGAAATTATCAGTGCGGATTCGAGACAAGTTTATAGAAATATGAACATAGGAACAGGTAAGGATTTGAAAGAATACACCATTGATGGGCAACAAATTAAGTATCATTTGATAGATATTGTTAATGCGGGCTGTCAATACAATGTTTTTGAATATAAAAATGACTTTTTGACTGCCTATAATGATATTTGTGAGCGGGGTAAATTACCGATTTTGTGTGGCGGAAGCGGTATGTATATTGAATCTGTTTTACAAAATTATCAATTGAATTTTGTGCCTGAAAATAAGACTTTTAGAGCGTCTATTGCCCACCTTTGTAACCAAGATTTAATTCAAAAATTAGCCCAACTTCGCCCTTTGCACAATACAAGCGACACCAATGACAGGCAACGTTTGGTCAGGGCTTTGGAAATTGCCACTTTTGAACAACAAACAAATCAGAATAAAGAAAGCACAATAGCCTCAAAGATTTATTATCTGCATTTTGAACCGTCCGTATTGCGGGAAAGGATTGCCCAGAGATTGTCTGCTCGTTTTGAGCAAGGCATGATTGAAGAGGTGCGTAATTTGCTCAACAGCGGCATTACCCCTCAACAATTGGCATATTATGGTTTGGAATACAAATTTATAGTTTTGCATTTAACGGGCGAGATGTCTTATCAACAAATGTACGAGCGTTTATATTTTGCTATTTGTCAATTCGCCAAACGACAAAGAACTTGGTTTAAAAAGATGCAACGAAATGGACTCAATTTCAACATCATTGACTGCTCTGATAGTGAAGAAATAATTGTTAAAAAGATAGTTTTGGATTATTTTGTATAAGAGTTTTCCACAAAATGTCCTTATGATTTATCAAAAACGCAAGGACGTTTGACCAGAAAGTTATGCAACTTTTTCAAAAAAGTTAAGTAACTTTTCTAAAAAGTTAAGCAACTTTTTTCACAATCGTAAAGTATCTTCAAAAAAAAGGTACGCACCTTTCGATTAAAAAAGATGCATACCATGGTAGTATTTTTAGTCTTTTTCGTATTTTAGAGTTTTGAGCATTTCTTTGATGTCAATTCCGGGTCTGAAAACGACTTTATTGCTTTTGATTAAAGAAGCATTAAATTTGTCTTCTGTTTGTGCCCCTTGACTGCTAATTCTTACCTGAAATGCACCAAAATCTCCCAAACGAACAATTTTACCGTCAGCAAGGTATTCAACAAGCACTTCCGTTAAGGCAGTCAACACTGCTTGTGTATCGGCTGCACTGACCGTACTTCTGGCTGCAATATCCTTACTTAATGTTCTCAATGTGGTATCACCTGCAGTTTTTGCAGTGGCATACCATTTCCTTTTCTCATCCGGTTTCAACGGATTTATCTTTTCGTTTACTGTATATTTTATCGACATGCTATGAAAAGTTAAAAAAAAATATTATAAAACCAAAATGCAAAGATACACTTTTTACCAATTAAAAATTAAAAAAAGTAAAAAAAAAAAAAATGTGTATCTTTGTATTTCATAAAATAACAAAAGAAATATATGCGACAGCAGGAACTAAAAGATTATATTAAGCAAAGGAAACATCTTTTTTGGTACACACCAAAAGATAAAGTAGAAGATGTGAGCGATGAATTGTTGGTTGAAATGATTCTTAAATTACGGAACTTTGGAAGACGTAAAGGAATTGTTTAGAATAATGGGACGTGAGAATGTTGCCAAAGTGTTTTTTGACACCATTAACCAAAGTGAGCGAAAAGCAAATAATTACTTTGAAATAATACGAAATTATTTTACATTATTATTTAATCGTTATGTACAGTGAGATTTACTGGAAATTTAATGTTTTTTGTTGCGAGTCATCCCGCTGGTGTATGATAGTTATTTGATGATTATTACAAAAAATAAATTCCACAAAAACCAATTACAGCAGCGATAGCAAATTTGGCAATTTTAATCCATGCGTATTTTTTTGCGTCAAATGCCAATAAAACCAAGCCACCATGCCCTTCTTGTACAATTGTGTTCGCCAAAAGAACACTAAACGGTACCCACCCATTGAGATACATAAAAAGGATAATCAAATGCGGACCCGATTGTGGAATAAGTCCTACCAACAAAGCAATAGCAAGTAAGATGTAATGACTTTGTTGAATAGATATAAAATATTGTAAATCAATCAATTGTGTTAATATTGCAATAACAAGCATTACCAAAAACACCCAAAGAATAATTTTTGGCAAATGTTTGTACAAAATATGACGGACAATGTGTTCTTTGAAAAAATGCGGTTTTGCGAAGGCGATTAAAGTTGCACAAAGTAAGGCAATGGCAGCAAAAACAATGTTTTCCCAGTGATGTCCTGTTTCTGCGGTGTGCATTTGTGCTTCAGAAATGGCTGATATGGGAGCATAATGAGCAAAATGACCGTCTTCTGTTACTAATCCTAAAATACAAAATATTGAAAATGAGAGCAATACAGCACAAAATAGAATTTTTAAGGCAGTTGTATGCGATTTTTTTACTCCTTTTTTCTCTAATTCATTGTGGCAGTGGTGATTAAATGTATCTGCACATTGGGTTTCTTTGGGTTGTAAAAAGCGATTAAAAGCAGGAATAAGATAAAAAAGCCAACCAGTTGAAACCGCTAATAAAAACAATATAAACACAATATAAACAGTCTGCGCAGGGATGAGCGACCACATAAAAAAAACCTCATCCCCAAAAGAAGTAACACACGCCGCCCACAACGCAGGTAACAATACTTTGCGGTGAATAAACAAAGAAGCAACCACAAAAATACCTGCACAACCGGGTAAAAGTCCTATCAAAGATGCTATAACTACTTGAATAAGAGGATGTAATGGTTTGTTAAGCCACCGAGAATTGTTGATTTTGAGGTTAATAAATTCAGTCAAAATCATCATCATTGTTATCAACAAAACGATGCTCAATGCAGAAGGAATTACATTTAAAATATTGTTAATCATTGCATTAAATTGGTGTTGGTTCAAAAACAATTCTATTGATAATAGAGCGAGTGAGGGTTATTTCGTCGGTATTTTCCAATTCATTACCAATGGAAACGCCTCTGGCAATGGTCGTTATGTGTATATCAGGCTGTATATTGCGAATGTTTTTACTGATATAAAAAGCGGTCGTTTCGCCTTCTGTTGTAGCGGGCAAGGCTAATATAATCTCTTGATATTGAGTATTTTGTATTCTTTCAAAAAGAGCATTGATGTTCAAATTTTGAATCCCAACTCCGTCCATTGGGGAAATAACGCCTCCCAAAACATGATATAAACCTTTGTATGCCAAAGTGTTTTCAATAGCAATCACGTCCCGAATATCTCTTACAACGCAAATTTGAGCCGCATTGCGTTGTTTATCGCTACAAATTTGACAAAGAAAAGTATCCGAGATATTGTAACAGTGGCTACAAAACAGTATATTCTCCCGCATTTGGTCAATCGCTTGTGTAAATAAAGCCACCTCTTCCTTTGGTTGTTTGAGCAAAAACAACGCCAATCGTAGCGAAGTTTTATAGCCGATACCGGGCAGTTTATTTATCTGCTGAACTGCATTTTCAAATAATTTTGATGATAATTCCTGCATTTTTTTTCGCTAAAAATTCCGTATATTACAAAATTACACAATTTTTTCAATAAAAAATTAAAGCCGTTTTTTTAGACTGTAGAGTGTAGATTTTTTTTTGTATTTTTGCACCACCCTTGTCTGAACTGTGATTTGGAATGATTTGAATGATTATCTAAAATCATAATAATCACATCAATCATACGAAAATCAAAGTTCAGACAAAAAATAGCATCTCCATTCTACACTCTAAAAAAAAACTTTTTTTTTACACTGATTTTGAGTGGTTTATATGAGAAAAACGGGATTTGAGTGGTGAGAGAAAAAATGGATTTAAATTGCTAATAATCAATGTAATAATACGTTTTATTTCTATTTTAGGAAAATGCTAAAAAAACTGAAAAAAAATTTTTGTATTATTTTTTTTGCTAAATTTACATTTTAGTAAACCATTTGATTTTAAAACGGACAAGATGATTTTAAAGTGTTGTAAAAAAGGAAGTTATGATTTTTTGAGATATTTTGTTTTTGTAGTTGTAGGGGTGATTTTGTTGCCAAATTCTGCATTTTGCAGTGAAAATTTGGAGGGAACAGAGTCAAAAGAGCCTTCACATGCAAAGTCAAAATTCAATGTTGGTGAGACCATAATTGAACATGTTGTAGATGCGTATCAATGGCACATTATGGACGTAAAGGGGAAAGCAATTGCGATTGATTTGCCTGTGATATTGATTGATAATGAGGGCATTCATGTTTTCTCATCTGCTCATTTTGAACATGGACATCAGCCCTATAAAGGCTACGCAATTTGTCATCAAAAAGGAATGAAAAAAGGAAAAATTGTCAAAATACATGAAAATGGCGAAATTGATAACGATTTTTTCTATCTTGACTTATCTATAACAAAAAATGTACTTTCTTTATTTATAGGGATTGCGGTTATTTTGGCGATATTTTTGAGTGTTGCCCGCAATTACAAAAAGCGTGGAGTGCAAGCCCCCAAAGGCATTGCGAGGGCTATTGAGCCTTTGGTGCTGTTTGTGAGAAATGATATTGCGAGACCTTGTATTGGCAAAAAAAGCGAAAAATATTTGCCGTTTTTGTTGACAATGTTCTTTTTTATATTCATTAACAACTTGTTAGGATTGGTGCCGTTTTTTCCCGGAGGCGCCAATTTGACGGGTAATATTTCCATTACGGCAGTTTTGGCGGCGTTTACGTTTATAATCACAAATGTGAGTGGCAATAGAGATTATTGGAAACACATTGTTAATCCGCCGGGCGTTCCGTGGTGGCTTAAAATTCCGATACCTTTAATTCCATTAGTGGAATTGATTGGCGTTTTTACAAAGCCTATTGTGTTGGCAATCCGATTGTTTGCCAATATAACGGCAGGACATATCATTGCGTTGGGTTTTATTTGTTTGATTTTCATATTTGGGCAGATGTCGCCGGCATTGGGTGGTGGAGTTTCGGTAGGCTCTGTTGCATTTTATATATTTATGGGTCTTTTGGAGTTATTGGTGGCATTTATACAAGCCTTTGTATTTACGCTTTTATCGGCGATATATATAGGTTTGGCAGTAGAAGAGCATCATCATAAAGAGCCGTCTGTTGCAGAAATTAAGTAAAAAAAAATATAAATTTAGTAAATAAAGTTATAAAAAACAATAATTAAATAAAATTATGTCAGTATTAAGCATTTTGTTAGAAGGACTTGCTCAGATGGGAGCAGGCATAGGAGCGGGCATAGCAGTAGTAGGTGCCGGCATTGGTATTGGTAACATAGGTAAAGCGGCATTGGAGTCCATAGCACGTCAGCCTGAAGTCAGCGGAGATATTCGTACAAATATGATTATTGCAGCGGCTTTGGTAGAAGGGGTGGCTCTGTTTGCCGTTGTTGTTTGCCTATTGATTAACTTTGCATAAAGTAAAGTAGATGCTAAATTTAAACTGTTGGGGAGGCAGGCGTTTCCCCAATGGTTTTTTTGAGAATTGAATTATTTTTAAGCAAAGGAAATTAAATATTTATTTGTAAATCAATTAATTAAAAGAAATATTTATGGAATTGGTAAAACCGGAAATTGGACTTATTTTTTGGATGACATTGTCGTTTTTGATTTTGTTGTTTATACTCAAAAAAGCCGCATGGAAACCTGTGTTAAAAATGCTCACCAAACGCGAAGATGATATTACAAAGGCGTTAAATGAAGCCAATTTAGCAAAAGAACAAATGAAACAATTGACTATCGATAATGAAAAATTGCTTGCACAAGCCAAAGATGAAAGAGATGCCATTTTGAGTGAGGCGAGAAAAATTAGTCAAAAAATGTACGATGATGCAAAAATTAAAGCATCGGAAGAAGGTCAAAGAATTATTGCAGCAGCAAGAGAAAATATTGATATTGAAAAGCAAAAAGCAGTCGCAGATATAAAAAATATGATTGCTGAATTTTCCCTCGAAATTGCTGAAAAAGTATTGCAATCCGAACTTTCAGACAAAAATAGACAAAAAGATTACATTCATCAGCAAATAGAACATATAAATTTAAGTTAATTAACTGATAATGAGACATTTAAGATTAGCAAAACGCTACGCAAAAGCATTTTTTGAACTATCAGAAGAGGTCGGACAAATTGAAACGGTTTGCAGTGATATACGGCTTATCAATCAAACTTTTGCCGATAATAAAGACTTGCGATTTGTCATTTCCAATCCTGTTATTAGAAAAGATAAAAAATCTGCTATTGTAAAAGAAATTTTTGAAAAGCAGATTAATGACTTGACAATGAGGTATTTACAGTTAATACTCAAAAAAGGGAGAGAATTGCAAATTGATTTGATTTGTTTAGAGTTTTACGAATTGTACAAACAATACAAAAATATTGTCAGCCTTGAGATTGAAAGTGCGCAAAAGTTGGATAGAGATACGGTAGAAATGTTAAAATCAAAAGTTGAGGCAGCCACCCATAGCATTGTTGAGATAAAAGAAATTCTTTTGCCGAATTTGATAGGCGGTGTAAGGCTTAGGTTCTCTGATTATTTGTTAGATGCAAGCGTAAAAGGTAGCATTAAACAACTCCGCAAAGAGTTGGTAGATAAAAGTTATCAGATAAATTTCTAAAAAAAGTCAATCTGTCTGCCGATTTTTGGCATGAAATTTGCAGTTGAAAATTTTAAGAGAAAAAATAGGTTGTAAAGATATGAAAAAGATAATGATTTTTAGCATATTAGCCATTCTTTTTTTCAATTGCAAAAAGTCAAAAGAAGATTATAGAGATAAATGGTGCGGAACTTACAGCGGAGAATATACACACGAAGTTTATACATCAACAGTATATGTTATTTCAACGTATAATGAAACAATAGAAGTGCGTAAAAGCGGTGATAATGAGTTGTTTATACAGGATTTCAATGAGGCTGCAAAGGTAGATAAAGTGGGCAGAATTGATATGGAATTAACAGATTGCAAAATTAGTGCGTTTTTTATCAATGATAGTCTGTATATCAATAAATCCACTGCAATTCCTGCCGAAAATGTGAGCAATAGTTTCAGAGGGAGGAAATTGATTAAAAATTAGGAATTGAAAGTTTTTCACTTTTTCAAAAGATTTCATTTTGTATCCAACTTTTTGCTATCTTTGCATTTTTGTAAATTTTTTAGTAGTTGAATGAGACAAAATTTGTTGAATAAAAAGACGATAAAAGGAGATATTTTTGGAGGCATTACAGCCGGAATTGTAGCATTACCATTGGCGTTAGCATTTGGTATTCAAGCATTTGGAGTTATTAGTGTAGAAGAGGTACCCAATATTGGGGCAATAGGTGCATTGGCTGGTTTGACAGGGGCGATGATGTTAGGTTTCTTTGCTGCATTATTTGGAGGCACACCTACACAAGTAAGCGGTCCCACGGGACCGATGACCGTCATTTCGGCAACTTTAATTTCAGGCATTTGGTCAGCGTCTTCTGCTCACAATATCAGCACAGTATTGGTGAGCATGGCGGTCGCTATTGTTTTGTGTGGAGTGTTCCAAATTTTATTCGGAGTACTCAAAATCGGCAAATATATTCGCTATATTCCTTATCCTGTTTTGTCGGGTTTTATGAGTGGAATTGGAATTATTATTATTTTGCAACAAATTTATCCGCTTTTGGGCATGAAATCGCCTGTTTTGATAATAGATATGATTTTGCAATTGCCTCAAAAAATAGTTTCTTTTGATTATCATGCCTTAATAATGGGAGGGGCAACCATTGCCATTATTTATCTTTTTCCATTGATAACCAAGAAGATACCATCTACATTGGTGGCATTGATAGTTGTTACCATTGTGGCAGTTATTTGTAATTATCCAACTTCATTAACAATAGGAAAAATACCGTCCGGCGTTCCGTTGCCCATTTTTGCACAATCGGGCATAAATTTACAGAATATTGATTGGCTTTCTGTGGTCAAATATGCACTTATTCCTGCATTAACGTTGGCAGGTTTAGGCTCAATTGATACATTGCTCACCTCCGTTGTTGCCGATAATATAACCAAAACAAAGCACAATAGCAACAAAGAATTGGTAGGACAAGGAATTGGCAATATAGTGGCAGGATTGTTTGCCGGTTTGCCCGGTGCAGGTGCGACAATGAGGACGGTGGTGAATGTAAACAGTGGCGGTAGGACACGGCTTTCAGGCATGACACATGGCATATTTTTATTTTTGGTAGTCATTGGTTTGGGGCGATGGGTTTCATTCATACCGCTTTCTGTGTTGGCAGGTATATTGATTACAGTCGGAGTGGGTATTATTGATTTCAAAGGCTTAAAAGACATTGCCAAAATACCGCGTGCAGATGCTGTTGTGCTGATTATAGTACTTTTGTTGACAATTTTTGTAGATTTATTGATTGCCGTTGGAATAGGGATGATAATTGCTTGCGTTTTGTTTATGAAAAGGGCAGGCGATTTAGTGGAAAGTGGTTATCAATCAGGCGGAATTACGCAATTTGATAAGGAATCGCCGTGGAGTGATGAGCATGGTTTGACCGAAGAAATTAAAGAAAAAATTTATATTCAGCGACTCAATGGACCTATATTTTTTGGCTCAATCACACGTTTTCAGGAGGTTATGCATAGTGTCCCCAAAACTGCGAAAATTGTTATTATTCGCATGCGTTTAGTTTCATTTATGGATCAATCGGGTTTATATGCAATGGAAACGGCTATCAAAGATTTGCAGACGAATGGGGCAAAAGTGCTCATGACTATCATCCAACCGCAGCCTCTCTATATGCTCAAAACGATGAATATTATTCCTGCCATTATCCCCGAAGAAGATACCTTTAAATCGTTTGAAGACTGCACAATATATTTGCAAAATTTGAGACAAAAAGGAGAAATTTAAATTTTGGGAGAAAAAAGTGTATCTTTGTAAAATTGAATTAAAAAAAGTGATTTAAACAATGTGGAAATTACAAGCAGATATTATTTCGTGGAAATTACAAGCAGATATTATTTCTCTCTCTGACAAGGGATTAGTGCGAGAAAATAACGAAGATTTTTATGATGTTGCTCAATTGCAGGAAGGTATTTTATGTACCGTGTGTGACGGGATAGGCGGACATTGTAGATAGTACAGGTAAGGAAATAACGATGATATTTAGTGATATTTATGTAGAGAACGGATATTTAAAAGTGTGCATGGGAGAAAGTACTTATTCCAAATGGTATACCATAGATTTACCTAATGCAGAAAATACAAAAAAGGAATAAAGTGATTGTGCTATATCTTTGATAATAAATGTACACATTTTTATATTACCAAAATCGTATGAAATAGCATTTTTTTATAAAATTATCTTTTTTGCAATCGTGCTATCTCCTTACTTAATTGCACTATCTCTTCATTTGTCTTTTGTATTATAGTATTTAAATAATCAAGATAATCCTGCACGATGCTATTAATTTCTTCTTCAAATTCGCTCGGTTGCTGGGACACATGCATTTTTCTATAA
>JAISTU010000058.1 GCA_031272415.1 Bacteroidales bacterium
AAGATTGTTTTATGATAGTAAAGACGGTACACGCACCGTCTCTACCTGCCCATCGTCTGAACTGTGATTTGGAATGATTAAAATGATTACTATGATTATTTAAAATCATAATAATCACATCAATCATACGAAAATCAGTGGTTCAGACAATGCAAGTAGCGACGGTGCATGCACCGTCGCTACAAAAATGAGGTAATGAGGTTAAAATACATACATCTGTTATTTTGTTTAGAAAATAAATAAAGCGAAGTTTTTTTTAATTAATAAAAGGATGACCTTTAAAATTTATGCGATAATTGCAGGAATTTTTCAATATAAAGCCGTATTTCTTGCAAATATTTCATATAAGTTGCATTTGCTGCAAGATAGTCTTTTTCTATAGTCTCCATTTCTATAAATGCGAAATTTACATCTTGTCCGATTTGGTTTATTTCTATCGCATCTATATCGTTAGGAATATATTTTGCAGATAACACAAGTAATGGCAAAACAAATTCAGACACCAATAATTTTCTGTCTTTCATTTGATTATCGTCTATTATTTGGGGATTATTCAAAGTTTTATGTTGCAATTCTGAATAATGTTTCAAAAAACTATCTGCAATATCACATGTTGCATTGCCTTCTGTCAATATACTTCTTTTGTTCCACAATTCATAATATTTGAAGTAGAGTAATTGTCGATAAAGAAAAAAAAGTTTTTCATATTCATTGTATTTATTGATGTAATATTGGTGCTTCTGCTGTAAAAAGACTTGTGAACTGCTCAATGAGGCTAATTTTGAAAATAATTTATAGATGATTTCTGTACTCCCATTTTCTTTTTTTTGATGTTGTTTATAAATATTATGTACACGAATATATTGTAAATAGTCCGTTCTTAATTCCAGTATCACAGTCAGCATAGAATTACGGTCTTGTTCGTACTGTTTCAAATACTCTATTTGTTGTTCTATCATTTTCTTAGTGTTACAAACATTATCATTAAAGAATTGATTATCTGCCTCTTGCAATAACTTATTTTCTTTTTCCCTGTCTCTGCTTTCTTTTTTATAAATGTAATTTGCCACACAATATGCACAAAAAACACCAATTATTGCAGCGACAAAGGTCAAAGCATCTCCAAGAGTAGTAGTGCAGTAAAATATGTAAGAAATAGATATTCCGTTCATTGTATTACTGTTTTTTTATTCACTTTGTTGTATAAAGTTTTCTATGTCTTTTGTGTTACAAATAAAAACACCATATTCTGAGTTTCTTATTGTGAAAGTTATCGAATACTTTTGATTTTTATAAATGGTTTCTCTATCCCCGTTATCAGATACTTCCGACTTTGTTTTTACATAACCTTTTCCTTTTGTTTCGGTTTCTATTCGCATAAAATGTTGTTTATTTGTTACATATACGATAGCATTGATAAAATCAGTAATTTTGAAATAAATAAATATTCCTTTTGCAGGTCCAAATTCATTATTAGGAAATATCCATACTGTTGATATTCCTTCACTTGATTCATAAAACCATCCTTTATTAGACAAAAAATCATTTACATGCATCAATGATTTACTCTCTAAAAGTTTGAGCAAAACATCCAAACTTAATTGATATTTTGTCGCTAAAGATTCTTGTTTCTTTTGCTGTTCGGCTGCAGCTTTGATACTTTGTCCGTGGCAAATTGCAATTATAATTAAAAATGTTAAAAAACACAATATTTTTCTCATATTTCGTTTTATCTATTATACATTGCATCTAATTCCGATATTAGGGCTTCCATTGCATCTTTTGTGTAACTTACAAGCAAAGTAAGATACTCCAAGTCGTATAAAATCACGAAACTACGCTCGCCATTCTCTCCATATACATAATAATAGTTGTAATCATTAGACTCATGTAGTTTCCCATAAAATCTGCCATAGATTCTTGCTTCTCCGGCAGTCCCCATCTTGACATTGTACGTTTTTTCTATTTCCTTTTTGATGCCAAAAGCACAAGCAGATGCTGTTGTTTCATCTTGACAACGAAATACATACTTAATGGCATTTAATTTTGACAAAAAATTATACTCTTTCCTGTTACCATTGTAATTTCCCCAGTAATCGTAAGTGGAAATATTTTTATACACAGGTGTGGAGAAATAAAAGACTGTTTTTCTCAAATATATTCCATCAAGTAAATGTTTTCCGGAAGAATATTGGTCTGCATATAAACATGTCGCTTCATATGGTCCGGTTGCATTGATATAATCTCCGTATGCTGCATTATTCACAATATCTCGCAAAGAAGTTAAATTACTGAATTCTTTAAAAAGTTGATTTGAGTCTTGCACAAAAAATGTGTTAAAAAATGCAGTGGCATCGTAGTAGTTACTTATAACGGCGGAATTATAATAGTTCCTCACAGGATTATAAAAAGGATAACTACGCGCATAGAAGTATATATATGACTTATCGACTTCCCGTCCTCCAACATCATCAAATTGTGGATTAATGATATATTTTCCTTTTTTATCAATAAATCCCCATTTATCTCCGTCTTTTATAGCAGCAATATCTGTATAGAATGGTAAAGCATTTTCAAATTGTGGGTTAATAACATACTGCCCTGCTTTATTTATATATCCCCATTTATCCTCTAATCTAACAAGTGCCAAATCATTGCAGAAAAAAGTTGCCACATCAAATTGTGGATTAATCGCAATTATTCCATCTGTATTGATATATCCCCATTTTCCTCCTATTTTTACTGCTGCCAAATCTTCTCTAAAAGGTGTAGCATCGTCAAATTGTGGATTTATTATTATATTGCCCTGTTGGTCTACATAGCCTCTTTTTTGGTCTCCTTTACAAAACACAGCCTTCCCTTCATTAAAACTCATGCATGAACCTAAGTCAGAAATAGTGATTTTTCCATCTTTCCCAATAAAAATAAAGTTGCCTGAATGTCTTTGTTGAACCAGCGCTAAATTTTCAGAAAACGATAGTGAAGATGTGTAAGGTAATTCTTTTAAAACGATTTTTCCTGTTTTATCAACAAAATTGTAAAAAATTGTTTGCCCATTCGTATCAGGCTCTGATTTAGAAGTGGTAAATAGCGATAAGCCATCTCTGAAGGTATAAACCATTTTAGCATCTTTGAGAGTAAATTGTAGAAGCCCTGTCTTATTAATGCAAATTGGATAGCCTCCTTCTGATACGACAAAAGCAAGGCCTTCGCTAAATTCTGTACCCTCCATGTATGTTGGTTCAATAACGAATTTCCCTTTTTTGTCAATGTAACCAATCTTTTCATTTTGTCTAACTCTGGCTAAGCCGTCAAAGAAAAACCCAGCTTCCTCAAATTGTGGATTGATAGCATACTTGCCTTTGTGGTCGATGTATCCCCACCTTTTTCCATACAGCACAGGGAGCAATTCTAAATCCGTTTCGTCTGCTGTACAAGCCAAATTGATTATGCCTAATAGACACATAAGTAGCATAAGTATTTCTCGCATATTTATTCTGTTAAATTTGTTGTAAATAAATGATTTAATGTTCATAACTGTATATTTATCTATTGTTTTTTTATCTCTTCGTTTTTCTTTTTCAATTCTTCTGTTCCTATTTCCAATGCTTTGTTGAAACATTGCTCTATCTCTGGAATATCTTTGTATTTTTTATTTAATTCAATTTGTACAAAATACCAAGCCATATATTTAGACACATCTATATCCAGTGCTTTTTTGAAACATTGAATTGCACCTGTTTTGTTATTCTGCAAAACATGACACACCGCCATTTCACACCAAGCAGTAACATTATTGGAATTGAGAGAAATTGATTTTTGAAACCAGAGTTTCGCTTGTGCATAATCTTTTTTGTCTGCATAAACGATGCCTAATTGTTCATGAAAATCAGCATTGTTTGGCTCTATTACTATTGCTTTTTCATAACATCTAATAGATTCGGCATGATTACCTTTATCAAAATATACGTTTCCCATTCTGTACCACGAATCGGCATCGTTTGGCTCAATATCAATGGCTCTTCTAAAACAGAATAAAGCAGTATCTAAATATTTCCCGTTCCCTTTTTTTGTATATAAACAACCATAAGTGCATCCCATAATACTCCACGCATATGAATAATTTTTATCGAAAAAGACACATTGCCTCAAATAAACAATCGCTTGTTCAAATTCACGTAGTTTAAAATGGGTAAAACCCATACATAGAAGTGTAGATGAATTATGGTCATCAAACTCCAATGCTTGTTCATAACATAAAAGCGCATTCCTATAATCACTCTGTTCAATGTATGCATCTCCTTTGTCTAACAATGTTTCTATTTCTTCAGTACTTTTGCTTTGTGAATAGCTATTTATGCACATAATACTTAACAATATAATACATATATACTTCATTTTATTTTTTGTTTTAGAATATCGCTTTTACGTTAAAAATTATCAACATACTTTTTCCTTCTTCCGAATAAAGCACCTTTATCTCTTTATTTTTAGTGTCGAAAATGTATATGTATTTATTTCCTACATCACTTGTTACGTAGAGCCACCAAAAATCATTTTCTTCATCATATTCGCTGGAAGTAACATAATAAGCCGATTTTATTGTTTCCGTAGTATGAATAAACATCGTTGCTTCTTTGTTCATTACAAATAACGAGTTTTCTTCATATCCTTTACAGTTATCAAACGTTTCCAATACTTCATTCCAAGTACAATATTCTCGATAATTGCAACTGAATGAGGTTTGTGCTTGCAAATGATTACTCGTACTCAAAAATATTGCCACAAATCCTATGACAACTAATATTTTTAAGTTTCTTTTACTGTTAGGCACTTCGGTTTTAGTGTTTTTGCATGGTATTCGTCCCATGGTTTGTGCTGCATCCTTGTGCAGTCGGTTGTCTCCGATAACTGCTGTGATAAACTTTTGATATACTACCATAGTTTTAAAATGTATTAAATTAAACAATATATTATTATAAATAAATTTGCGAAAAATGGAATAAGACTCCCAAGATGTCCAATTACATAAAATCTTGAAAATCAATAAATTAACACAAAAACCAAAATCCTCCGTAAGGGTCCTTGTAAGGGTGCGATTAATCGCACCCCCACCAAAAATTTTCAATTTTTCACTCTCAATTCTCAATTCAAAAAAAGTTGTATCTTTGCAAATTTGATTTTTACCATCAACAGCATGTTTTCCGAGTGGAAAATTTGACAACAAAAAATGTCTAAAGTGTTGATAATCTAAACGAGGGTGGGTGGGGTTAGATTCTTGGTGGTAATGTGTGTGTGTGTGTGTGTGTGTTACACTTTTTTTCGGATTATTTAAAAACTTTGAAAAAAAGTGAGTTTTAAAAAGCGACAAAATAGGCATAATTCTCTCCCTTCCCGCCACTTTTGATGCCAGGTCAACAGCCATAATGCTGAAAATAATAAATAATAAAATATGTAAATCACTCATAGTCAATATGTTATAAATTTTTTATATTTAGTTTTATCTATTTTGCAAAGGTACATATTTTTTTGGATTAAAAATAAAAAATGAAAAAAAAATTATCTGTTTATCTCATTTTGCTTTAAAATTTCTTTAATTGTAGCCATCGGAATGTCTGTCAAAGCATGAATTTCTTCGATTGACTGCAATTTTTGCCACATTTTTAAGACAATTTCGTTTTTTTCTTCTTCTCTCCCTTTCTTTTCCCCTTCTATAATTCCCTCCGCCCTGCCTTCCGCTCTGCCATCAATTTTAGCGGTATTTATGACGCTGTTTTCCAACATCAAATTTTGCCGATGATTCTCATAATCAATGCGTTCGGATTCATTCATATTTATTTCGTTAAGAATTGTCCGAGCCTC
>JAISTU010000013.1 GCA_031272415.1 Bacteroidales bacterium
ATGGTTTTAAAGTGGGTGATATATATTATAAACCCAACGGCGAGCCTGAAGGTGTTGTGTGGTGGATTGCAGACACTACAATTACCATAGATACATTTTATTACGGACAGCATGGAAAACTCATATCAAAATTTAGCGGTGGAGACTGTGCTTTACAATGGGGGCTAGGACCTGCTCCTTCCGCTGCATATTACATACTCGCCTTTGATAGCCTTGATGGAGAAATAAATACAGACATTATCATGCAATGGAAAGATACGACTACAGTTGATACGATTTGGGCTCGTAGAGTACAGGCAGCACCATGGTGCCGTTCATTGGGAGCAGAATGGTATTTACCCGCCTTAAAGGAAGCGTATGCTATGTTTGCGTTAACAGTAAATGTAATAAATCCTGTTTTGGCAACAATTCCCAATGCAGATACTATTACTACTAAAGTACTTGTGTGTACAAGATATTGGACTTCTACTGCTGTTTATCCATATAATGGTCATACATACTTAGTGGGCATAGGAAACGACCCCGATTACAATGTACACAACAATCTTATCATGAGTACATTCGAACAACAACAATCCTATGGAGTTCGTGCTGTAAGGAAATTTTAAAAAGTAATATCTGAAAAACTTCAACGTTAGAGTGGTAGAATTTATTGCTCTGACGTTTTTTTTGTTTAAATTAAAAAGAGGGTGATTTTTTTTGTCTAGGGTGATATCAACATATTTTTACACAAAATTGAAAATATGATTTTTCCGGTGCTATAATGCGCTATTGTTGAGAGAGATACAATTCTTTCTCAACAAAAAAGTGCTTGTATTTTTTTACAAAAAAATGCGAACTTTTAAAACTTCCAAATAATACCGACTGTTGAATTGGCGTCCAAATATATCGCAGAGCGTTCCAAGTCCAATATTTTTCCTGCTTTATCAATGAGATAAAAACTTCTCAATAAGAAAAACATGCCGCCTGCCACTGCCACTGTTCCGCAACTGAAAGTTATCCATTTCAATGTCTGTTGACCGGGCTGATTACACAAGGTTAAAGCAAGCGTCCCTGTAACTGTACCTGCTAATGTGAGTGGTAAGCCCAAATAAAAAGCCTTCGATGACCGCCGCAAATAATCTCCCGCCGTATTGTGAAATAAATCGTTATCCGACAGATTATCAAGCGGTTGCATTTTCATTAAATCCAACCGTGTAACCTCCTTACAACAAGGTAAATACGCTTTTACCATGTCTTTGCTGAGCGATAAAACCAAATTGTAACTGTCCAAAGTATAAGAACTGTCGGTAATTTCAATCATTTTACCAAAAATAGTGTCGCCAGCCTGCGTAACAATAGCATCTAAACAATTATTTTGCCCTTTTGCCCCAAATAATGCAAAAAAAAGGACTGTGATTGTTAATATTTTATTCATAATTTTATCTGTTTTTTAATTTTTAAGGGTTGTTTTCTTTAAAATATTGTGCAAAATAGTCATAAAAGAGGGCAATTGCCTCAATTCCTTTGTAAAATTGCGACAAAGGATAGTTTTCATTAGGGGAATGAATGGCATCCGACAATAAGCCAAAGCCCAATAATATAGATTTTGTTCCCAAAATTTGCTCAAAACCTGAAATCACAGGAATACTGCCTCCGCTACGAACAGGCAAAGGGCGTTTGGAATACACAATTTCCAATGCTTTTTCGGCTGCTTTGTAGGCAGGAGTGTCGATTGGCGAAACGTAAGGCGCCCCGCCATGCAAAAATTCAACCTCCACTTTTACATATTTTGGAGCAATAAATTCAAAATAAGATTTCACGGTTTCCCCTATTTTTTGGAAATTTTGATGTGGTACCAATCGGGTAGAAATTTTTGCGTATGCTTCCGAAGGGATAACGGTTTTAGTGCCTTCTCCCGTGTAGCCGCCCCAAATTCCGCATATATCAAAACAGGGACGTATGCCTGTCCTTTCTTTGGTTGAATAGCCAAATTCTCCGCATATATCTCTGATATTCAATTCTTTCTTATATTCCTCAACATCAAACGGCGCCTCTGCCATGAGTGTTCTTTCGGCAAGCGAAACCGTTTCGACATCATCATAAAAATGAGGTATGGTAACGCGATGATAGGCATCTGTTGCACGCGCAAGCATTTGACAAAGAATATTGATAGGATTGGGGACACTGCCTCCATATAAACCCGAATGTAAATCACGGTCAGCACCACTGACTTTGATTTGCCAATAGGCTAAACCTCTCAATCCCACTGTAATAGACGGCATATCAGCCGCTAACATGGACGTGTCAGACACCAAAATAATGTCCGCAGCAAGCATTTCTTTGTTTTTTTCGCAAAATTGATACAGATTGTGAGAGCCAATTTCCTCCTCGCCCTCTAACAAAAATTTTACATTACAAGGCAATTGATTGGTATTAACCATAAATTCAAATGCTTTTGCTTGCATAAAAGATTGTCCTTTGTCATCGTCTGCACCTCTTGCCCAAATTTTATCATCTTTGACAATCGGTTCAAAAGGGTCTGATTTCCACTCTTCTATAGGGTCGACAGGCATTACATCATAATGTCCATACACCAAAACGGTCGGCAAAGAAGCATGAATAATCTTTTTACCAAACACAATCGGATGTCCTTCGGTTGGAAACACTTGTGCCGCGTCTGCTCCTGCATCTAAAAGCATTTTTTTCCACTGTTCCGCACAAGCGACCATATCTTTTTTATTAGCCTCTTGCGAACTGATAGACGGTATCCGTAATAAATCAAACAATTCACTCAAAAATCGTTCTTTATGTAATTCTATATATTCTTTTATATCTTGCATATAATATAACTTTTTTAATATTAAATCTATATAACGTAAAAAAAAAGATTATAGTATAATTTTTTGCGGAAAAAGGTGAAAATTAGAGTGTAGAGTGTAGAGATTTTAGATTTACGATTTTAGATTTACGATTTTTTTTTGCATTTTGGGATAAAAACGTTCTAAAAAATGGGAAAAATTGTCTGAACCACGATTTTCGTATGATTGATGTGATTATTATGATTTTAGATAATCACACAAATCAAAATAATCATTCCAAATCAAAGTTCAGACGGAAAATGTCCAATTTTAGAACATTTTTCTAAAAAATCTACACTCTCCACTCTGAAAAAAAACTTTATTTATCGAGGGTCCCTTAGTAGCAAGGATTTTTTCTGTTAATTTCCCTTATTCTCTTATTAACAAAAAATAAGGGTAATGGTCGGGGTATTTTTTGGCTACTAAGGGTGCTTTAATACATAAGGGTTTTATAAAAATCTTAAATTATCAAAAAAATCATTCAAAATCAAAGTTCAGACAAGGAGGGGGATTGCGGGTCAAGCCCGCAATGACGGAGGCGGACAGGGGTACAGATTTTAGAACGTTTTTACCCCAAAATGCAAAAAAAATCTTCACTCTCCACTCTACGTTCTAAAAAAGGACTTCTTCGCTGTTTAGTTCTATGCTGACGCTGTCCATTTTGCCGCCAAGTGGAGGATTTAATTTTTGGATTTTTATTGTAACTGTCTCTGTTTGAATAAATTGCTGTTTTATTTGATAAATAATATTCCAAGCGATGGTTTCTAAAAGTGCAACAGGTTTTTGAAATTCTGTTGCTATTAGTGAATAAACTTTTTGATAATCAACGGTTTTTGATAAATCGTCATTTTGAGCGGCAGTGGCAACATTTACTTCCAATGTGCAATCTACCGAAAAATAAGTGCCTATCCGTTGTTCTTCGGCAAAACAGCCGTGAAAACCATAAAATTTCATTCCATTTAATTGAATTTTAGCCATAATTATTGTTGTTACAATCTTTAATTAGTTTAACAATATCATTTTTTTCGCCCACAATCCACACTAAATCACCGACTTCCAAAATTGTGTCTCCTTTTGGGTTCATAATTTGCTCATTTGAGCGTTCAATACCGACGATCCAACATGCATATTTTTCACGTAATTGTATGGTTTCCAATGATTTACCGCATAAACAAGTATTTTCTTCAATAACAAACGTTTGCAACTCAATGTCTTGATGCACAGGAGTTTCATTGGTAGTATGTTCAACTTCTGCGGTATATTTATGCAATTGTTCATTGGTGCCCAAAACGAGCAAAGTATCGTAAGGATAAATCGGTTCAGAGGCTTTTGGCAAATAAATTTCTCTATTTCCCCGCTCAATTTTTACAATTACGACTCCTGTATTTGTATAAACAGGCAATTCTCGTATCGTTTTGCCAACCGAAGCAGAGTCCGGCGACACCACAACAGTCATTAAATGAATATCTTTATCGGCTAAACGCGAGGCTATGCTGCTGCGAATAGGGTGTTTTTTATCTTTTTGATTTAAATTTGCCATAAAACGACTTTCCATTTGAGAATATCGGGTCAAAGACGCTTTTGATAGCAAAATAAATCCGGCAATGGCTAATGCAATAACTACAATCACAAAAAAAGCAAAATGGAAAGTTTGCAACAACAAAATCACTACCGCCGCTACAGCAATAAATACACGCGCCAAAACAAGCGTCAGCAAACCGCCCCGACTGTATTTTTGGTCTACCCATAATCGCGAAAACAAAGATATAGCAGTGCCTTTGTTGAGCAATAAACCTCTTAAAAATGGAGACATTACTGCAATTGCAATCACCGCACAGACAATTTTTACCCAAAAATGTTGCCCAAAATGCTCCTGCATAAAAGGGAAAAACCATTGTCGATATGCCAAAATAATGGCTATCAAAAAGACTGTCAATATCAACACACGCGGTAAATACGCTTTTATCAATCGTTGCCAATCGCTTTGATGATTGACTGTTCGTGTGCCGGATGTATGGCGGTCAATGCGAGTTTTAAATTTCTCAGGTAAATGTTTATCAAGAAATCCATAAAATGGGTCAGCCAAACGGATGAAGTAAGGTGTTGTAAATGTGGTAACTACCGATACCGCCACAATAATGGGATATACAAACGGGCTCAATACATTCAAAGATATACCCAAAGTGGCGATAATAAACGCAAATTCACCAATTTGTGCCAAAGAAAAGCCCGTTCTGATAGAAGTTTGTAAAGATTGACCCGAAAGCAATGCCCCAAATGAGGCAAACAATGGCTGTCCTATCAAAATTACTACCGATAATATCAACACAGGTGCCCAATATTGAGCCAAAATTTGCGGATTTACCAACATGCCGACCGACACAAAAAAGATGGCTCCAAATAAATCTTTTATACTTTTTATCAATTTCTCAATGTGCTCACTTTCAATGGTTCCCGCCAAAATGGATCCCATTACAAATGCTCCAAATGCAGACGAAAAGCCTGCTTTGGTTGCCAATGTAACCATCCCAAAGCATAAGCCGATAGATAAAATGAGCAATGTTTCATCATTTATCCATTTTCGTACTTTGCGAAAAAATGAAGGTAATACTGAAATTCCTATCGCAAAACATAATATAATGAAAAACAGCAACTTACCAATACTAAACAGCATTTCCGTACCTGAAAATTGCTGACTGACAGCCGCCGTTGAAAGCAAAACCATCATCAATACAGCCATAATATCTTCTACAATCAATGTCCCCAAAACTATGCCTGTAAATTTTTGACTTTTTAAGCCTAAATCGCTGAATGCCTTAACAATAATTGTTGTGGAAGACATCGAAAGCATACCGCCTAAAAAGATACACTCCATTGTAGTCCAGCCTAATAAATGTCCTACTCCAAAGCCCGTCAAAAACATAAATATCAACACCGAACCTGCCGTAATAAAGGCTGCCGAACCGACATGTAACAACTTTTTTATGCTAAATTCCAATCCCAATGCAAACAATAAAAAAACTATCCCAATTTCAGACCATTGCTCTATCGTATGCGTGTCTGTAACAGTGGGAAAAAACACAAAATTAGGACTTACAATAAAACCTGCAACTATGTATCCTAATACCAAAGGCTGTTTTAACCACTTAAATATCAGCGTTATAATTCCTGCTACTATCAGCATTAACGCCACATCACTTACAAAATGTATTTCTTCCATACTACAAAAATACACTTTTTTTTCAATTAAAAATTAAAAATTAGAAATTGTGAGTAGTGTGTATGGGTAGATTTTTTTCAGCAATAAAAAAACTTATTTATTCAGTTACGTCGTTTTTGCTACTGATTTGTAATTTCATCATTTTTGTATAGTGCCCATTTGCGTTAAGTAATTGAGAATGAGTACCTTGTTCTATGATTTTACCGTTGTTAAGGACAATAATTTCATCTGCATTGCTCACTGTTGAGAGGCGATGTGCGATAATGATAACCGTTGTTTTCTCAAAAATAGGTTGTAAATCATGTTGTAAATCATGCTCTATTGTGGCATCCAAAGCAGAGGTTGCCTCATCAAAAATCAGCACAGGAGGGCGTCGCAACAAGGCTCTGGCAATGCTAATGCGTTGTCTTTGACCGCCGGACAATTGCGTACCTCTGTCGCCAACCATAGTTTGAAATCCTGCCTCTGTTTGCATAATAAATTCGTAGGCTTTGGCTAATTTGGATGCATGTATAACAGCCTCATAATCAATATTTTCCATTCCAAGTACTATGTTATTATAAATTGTGTCATTAAAAAGAATGCTGTCTTGACTCACCAATCCGAAAATATTTCTTAAACTATTGATATTCAATGTTTTAATGTTAGTTCCATCTATTAAAATTTCACCTTTTGTTACATCGTAAAAGCGTAAAAGCAAATTCGCCAAAGTAGATTTTCCTGCCCCCGAAAAGCCACATACGGCTACCGTTTTGCCTTTGGGAATATGCCAAGTAAAATTTTTGAGTACTTCTGTGTCTTCATAAGAAAATGAAATATCTTGAAAATCAATACTTTGTGAAAAATTAGTAATGGATTTTGCATTCTCAACTTCTGTAATGACTTCTTTTTCAGCCAAAAAATCTTCCACCCTTTGCACGGAAACAAAGCCTTTTTTGAGATTAGCAACCGAATCGGCAGTGGCTTTGGCAGGATTGATAATTTGCGAAAACATGGCAATGTAAGTGATAAACAATTCCGCCGAAAAATGACTGTCGCTGCCAACAATCAGGTAAGAGCCGTACAGCAAAATCACTACCACAGTAATTGTCCCCAAAAATTCACCCATAGGGGAAGACAAATCTCGCTGTCGGTATGCATTGATATACAGTTTGTTATAAGTATCGTTGAACTGTCCAAATCGCCGAATTAACTTATTTTCAATGGCAAAAGATTTGACCACCCGCAAGCCGTACAAACTCTCTTCAAGCAATGAAAGCAAAACGCCTTGCTGATGTTTTTGTTGGCTTGAAATTTGCTTCAATTTTCGTTGTATTCTATTGATTATTAAGCCCGCAATCGGCAGCACCAACAACACAAAAATTGTCAATTGCCAATTGATAAACGCCAACGAAAAAAGATAAAAACAAATCAAAATAGGGTCGCACAACAACTGCTGAATAGATTGCAAAATAGCCGTGTCAATCTCTTGCACATCATTGATACAGCGGGAAAGTATATCCCCCTTTTTAGAACGTGAATAAAACGAAAGTGGCAAAATAAGTATCTGATTATACAATTTATTTCTGTAATTTTGCAAAATATTTGTCCTTATTTTCGCCATCAACCACGTGGCAGAATAGGCAAAAATTTTGGTTAAGAAAAAACAAACCACAATCATGGACACCAAAGAAATCAACGCCGTTGTAATTCCCTCATTTTCAACTATTTGCATTAAAATATATTGCATTTGCCGAACAATGGAATCTATGGAAAAACTCCATTGAGGCGGCACAGTAGCAACTTCTGTTTTGTTAAATATCAACGACAAAAAAGGGGCTAACATGGCAATAGAAAAAACGGCAAATATAGCCGATAAAATATTTAATAATGAAATTGCTAACAGTCTGAATTTGAATACTTTAAGTTGCTTTACAATTTTTTCTAATCCTTTCATTCTGTTTTTTCCTTTCTAAACGTTTGACCATCAAACACAAAGCGAATTTTTTGTGTCCATTCTGAATTTTTAAATACATATTGCAAAATATCTGTTTTTGGAGAAAATGAAACTGTAACATCCTCACCTTCAGCATATTTGAGTACATAATATTCATCAATTCCTTCAAATGCTTTGTAATCAAATTCCAAATAATCATCCACAATTTCAACAATAGTAGAGCCTTTAAAATTCTTTTTGCCACCTCTATTGCCCATAAAATTAAACAAATAAAGCGAATTTGATGCTTCCGATTTGAGTTTATAAATACTTTGAACACGACTGCATGCAAAGTCAACGTCCTCATTATCAGCAATTTCTGACATAAATAGAGTTCGCAAACCGGAGTCTTGACATTGATACTGAATCACATTGAGCATTAAGTGCAAATCCACACCCAGATTGTCTTTCCATGAATAAACGCGAATAATTTTATCAAAAGATGCCACCGATTTGAGCATTTTGTGCTGCAAAGGGTGAGTTAAACTTTTTTTATCCAAAAGTATATTTTGTAAATAATGGACGGTCATATAATTCAGAGAATCAATTAAATAAGATATTTTTCCGCCTGAAGAGTCCCCCAATTCATACAAACGGTCGAGCAAAGAATACAACATTGCTCGTTTTTTTTCATACGTTTGTTCAGGGATTTCAAAAGCGGCTATTTGCTTGCGTACCTCAATGGGGTCGCTTCCTTCGGCGGAGACAATATCTATCCCCGAAGTGCTGTCTTCTTTGATAATAGTGTAAATGTCGGTCGGGTCTTCCAAATCCATTGATTTATCCGCCCCCCCCGAACAGGACAACAAAAGTGTCGCCACTAACAAAATAATATTTCCATAATTTTGACCTTTCAAAAATCGCATAAATTTTAAACTATGTTTTACAAAAATACAGTTTTTCTTCAATTAAAAATAAAAAATTAAAAAAACTCCCCTATTTTCCACACATCTTTTTATATGTACAATTATTACAAAGTTTATCATCATTAGTGGGGGAAAACGGCTCATTCGGCGATAAAATATGTGTAATAACATCAGTTAGAGATTGTTCAAATTCGTCTAAAATTTCAGCCGTCAACAAAGATTGTTCGTTGATTTGGAGAATAAATTTTTGAGACATTTTTCTTAATGCAATAATCTGTGTCTCAATGTTTTGCATTGATTTTTCTCTGCAATATACAAACGCATAAAAGAGCAATTGTAATGCTTTGTCATGTTTGCCGTCAAAAACATCATCTAAACTCTTAATTTTGACATCTGTATTCACTTCTCCGGTTTTGTAGTCGCTTATAATTCTTTGATTACCAACAATATCCACTCTGTCAATAATGGCTTTTAGCGAAATTTCTGTTCCCTCTATTTGCAATTTTGTTTTATCATATTTTTGCTCGGTTTCTTCTACTGTAAAATCGCCATTTTTCATTGTAAAATCCAAATAATCAGCAATATACTTAACGATAATACTAAAAATGAGATGATTTTTTTCAAATTGTAACTCTTCAATCGGCACATTGTGTTGGTTTTTTAAAAATGTACTTACTTGATTTTCAATATCTTGCTTTGATAATGGAATAAATTTTCCATCTTTTACTGCATGTTGTAAAACGTGATGAACCGCATTGCCTATCACATTACTTTGCAAAGTATGTGTTTCATCAAAGACCGAATCTGACCGAATCTTGAGCAAATATTGAAAATAAAACCACCGCCCACACTTCAAAAAAGTATTGATAGAAGAGGCAGAATAGACAAATTTTTGCAATTTTTGTACAATTTCTGCCGTTTTGGGAATATCAAGACAAATTTTGGAAGCAATTTGGGGAAACGGATATGTCATCATCTTATCTGTAATATTCACATTATCAAAGTGTTGTAATTCATTTTGCAATTGCAACAAAAAGCGACTTTTTTCGGTTTTATTTTCTGTTGTATCCAAATTATAGACCAAATAAATATTTTTTGAGCGTTGCAAAAGGCGATAAAAATGGTAGGCAGTAATAGAATCAATTGCATGATATACAGGCAACTGGTAATATCTGCGAACATCATACGGCAACAAAGAATTACCCCTCTTTCCGGCGGGCAAAATGCCTTCGTTGGCGGAAAGAACAATGATATTTTGAAAATCCAAAGTACGCGTCTCCAACAATCCCAAAATCTGCAAATGCGCATCGGGCATACTCTCAAATGGCAACGAAAGCGAACGCAAAGAATATTCAAAAATGAACCGAAATGTTTCAAAATTAGACACCATATTGCTTGTTAAAACGCTCTGTATGAGTGAGATATGATTTTCTAATTGATACATAGCCTCCTTTTCCAATTCTCCTGACGACAAAGTTTCGTAAATTTTGTGTAATAATTGTCGTAAATTTTTGCAATAGCCCTCAAAATCAATGCATTGATACAAAACAGAGGTCAATAAATTCCACAATTCCTGCGATATTTGTGCCTCTTTTCCCATTTTTTCAAAGTCTTTTACAGAACAGTATATTTTTTCATTCTGTAAAAATATTTCTTTTATTTGCAATTTTTTCTCCTCCGATTCTGATAAAAGATTTTCAATACAAGGATGTGTTAAAAAAGCAGATAAATCTCTGAAATACAATGAATAATGTCCTTCTTTATCCACACTTTTCCTGTTACTGATAGAGAGCAATAAAATGGACAACATTTGGGCACAACTTGTCCGTTGCAAGGGATACCCCATTGTTATATTGGCTTTGGCAGTGTCCATAGAATGCAATATCGGCAGCAACAAATTTTCATCCAAATTGACTATCGCCGTTGAAGCATTTGCATCTTCAGCAGGAATGGACGCCAAAACAGATTCCAATATTTTTGCTTGTCCAATTGCCTCAGGCACACCTATAAAAGTGATATTTTTTGCATTTTGGGAGAAATAATTTCCAATAAATTGAATTTCTTTGCCAAAAAACAGTTTTTCTTTTATTTTTCTAATAAAATCACCTGCCTCATGCAAAGGATTTTCTAAATAAAATTTATCTGCATCTATCAGATAATCAAGTAGTTGATTATCTCTTAAATAAGTAATAAAAGTCATTTCTGCTTTTGTTAACGCATTGAAACCCACAAAAATATACTTTTTATAGGGCAATTTGGAGATATATTTTGACGGATTTTCAGCCACCATACGGCTCATCAAACCCAATGTAGCCGTGTCGGAAGTAAGTAATTTTTCTTGCAATTTTAGATAATAAATTTCCAATTGTTTAAAAAACTGCAAATATTTTTTCTGAAATTCTGTCAATTCCTCTTCCCTTTTGTCATAAAAACTCAATTCTTTGATGGTAGAGAGTGAAGAAAAGATTGATTTAGGGTTAACAAGTTGATTATCAATGTCTTCAAAATCTTTTAACATCAAAATTCCTGTTCCTGAAAAATCGGATAAATCTTCTGTTTGAAGGGGTGATTTTTCGCTATTTATCTGTAAATGAATTTGATACAAAATACACAACTGCTCCTCCGGACAAGCAGGGGTCAATTGCGTTATTTCTGTCCAAAAATCTTCAATAGAAAACATTTTTGGCAATTTCGCACCCTTTGACAACACTTTATTTAAACGCTGTTCGAGAAAAAAAGCACTCCTTTTGCCCGGAAAAACAACACAAATTTGAGACATGCAACTTTCGTACTGCTTTTTGAGATACGTTGCAACCTGATAAAGAAAATCTTGCATTTTTTTGAGTATTTAAAATAAAAAAACGCAAAAATAGATAGTTTATTGTGGCAAAATCATTTTTTGTATAAATTGTTGATTTTTAGGAACTAATACAAATCTATATGGCAATTTTGCATCTTCACCCGCATAATCAATACCAATGCGAGGCGTGATTTGAATTTGATAATTTTTCTTCGTAAAAGAAGGATTTTTTGTTATCCAAATTTGTGGGCTGTCTAAATATAATCCATTGTGTTTCAATTCAATACCTAATGCTTTGGCTACTTTACCGGGACCATTGGTAAGATTGGAATACAGTTGATTTTTGTCTAATCTTTTGAGCATAATTTTGGAATTATAAACAGGAATAATGCCTCTAATTAACACAGCATCAGGTATTTCTGCTTTATTGGTAACAACATTGAGCATATTATGAACCCCATAACAGCGAAAAACATAAAAAACACCCCCTTGTTGATACATTTTTTCATTGCGAGGCGTCCTTTTGCCGTCAAAAGCATGAGAGGCACGGTCAAAAATCCCTGCATAAGCCTCTGTTTCACTGATAATTCCACCACAAACTTGCTCCTCAATGCACGTAAATATCAATTTGCCTAATAAACCCTTTGCTACCCTTACAACATTGGATTGACAATAATATTTTAAAGGCAGTGCATTTTGATTGCTTTTCAACCTTAATTTATTGAAAATCAGTGTTTAATGCTGACCGCCATGTCCTTCTTTGCAAGTACCATGATCGGATTTATCTGCTCGGCAGCAAGGAGGCAATTTGGCTCTTACTTTGGGGTCAGCCTTGACATCGTTGGCATCGTACCCTAACTGACTAATTCCCTTGCAAATAGCATCGACAGTAGTTTTTTTTGCATCATAAGTAACGGTCAATTTGGCAGTTGCCATGTCGTAAGAAACATCTGTAACTCCCTTAAAATAAGGTACATTGTCCATAAACCGCTGTTTGCACATCCCACAAACACCATTGGTTTGAATTACAGTCTTTTTCACATCACTTTTTTGTGCCACTACTGTTAACCCACATAAAATTGCCATCAGGCATATAACTATCTTTTTTTTCATCTGTTTTGAAAATTATTTTTATTTATATTTTACTTTTATTTAATAACCTTACAATATACAAATCCTTTGCCAAAATAAAGGAATATTTTTTGCATAATTGATAAACCATTGAAAATGAGTCTGTTGTATTGGAAAAAGATTCCTAATTATTGATAAAATACAAAAAATACGTTTTTTCTTCAATTAAAAATTAAGAATTAAGAGGTTGTAAGGGCAACGGCATGTCTTGCCTAAATTAAATGTGGAAGGTGGAGATTTTTTTCATTTTTACAATATTTTTGCATAATTTACGTTAACTAAGTTTATTTAAAATTGAAAAGAATGTACAATTTTGCACTGATAGGCTTGGCGGGATATATAGCACCACGTCATTTAAAAGCGATAAAAGAGACTGATAATCAACTCATTGTAGCATTGGATAAAACAGACAGCGTAGGCATTGTCGACCGTTTTTTCCCAAAGGCTGACTTTTTTACAGAACCTGAACGTTTTGAGCGTTATATCTATAAACTGCAACATAGTTCTGCCTTGCCGACTATTGATTATATGAGTATTTGCTCGCCCAATTATTTGCACGATGCACATATACGAATGGCTTTGAGAAATAATGCATTTGCCATTTGCGAAAAACCTTTAGTGCTAAATCCTTGGAACATAGACGCTTTGCAAGATTTAGAGCAGGAAACGGGGAAAAAAATTTTTAATATACTCCAGTTGCGATTACATCCGACAATTCAAGAATTAAAAAAGAAAATTGACTCACAAAATACTGATAAACAATACGATATAGAATTAACCTATATCACCGGACGTGGCAATTGGTACAAATATTCATGGAAAGGTGATGACGCAAAATCGGGTGGATTATCTACCAATATTGGCATTCATTTGTTTGATATTTTGCAGTATATTTTTGGCGCTGTGGAGGAAAATGTAACTTTTTTTCGACAGCCGTCTTTTGCATCAGGTTTTTTTAAACTCAAAAATGCGTCTGTGAAATGGTTTTTGAGTATAGATGAGCGTTTTTTGCCCCAAGAGAGCCGCCAAAATGGGCAAACAACTTTCCGCTCGCTGAGCATAGATGGTCAAAAGTTGGATTTTACGCTTGGATTTGAGGATTTGCATACTGAAAGTTATAAACAAATTTTGTCCGGTAACGGTTTTGGGTTGCAAGAGGCAAAAGCAGGCATCGAAATTGTCCAGCAAATTCGCAATGCAACTCTCTCAAACAGAGCAACTTATCCTATTCACCCATTGGTAGAAAAAATGTAGAAAAGAAGAAAGAAATCGGCAAAGATGAGTACAAGGTACAGGGCACAAGGTGAAAGGTACAGGATTATTTTATGATTGTAAAAGTAATGCAAAAAATCCAATAAAATCACTTTTAATTCTTCATTTTTAATTTTTAATTGATAAAAAGGTGTATTTTTGCATTTTAAATATATAAATTATCACAAATGAAAGCGAAACTTTTTATAATGAGTTTATTGGTTGGGATTTCTATACAAGTAGTTCATTCTCAACAACTTAATGCATCTGTCGGCGATGGCAGAGTAGATAGTGTGTGGAGTGGTATCAATTTGCCACAAGGATATACAGGCAAAGGGGTAATTATTGGATTTACCGATTGGGGATTTGATTATACACATCCTGTTTTTTATGATACTAATTTGCTGAATTTGCGCATTTTAGCGGCATGGGATCAGTTCCGAAACGGAGGCACTCCCCCTGCAAATGTAAATTATGGCAGTGTATTGTCGGGCGAGACAGAACTGCTTAATTATCAATCAGATACGTTTAATGTGTATGAATATGCCTATCACGGAACGCATGTTGCTTCTATTGCGGCAGGTGCGGGCGCGGACAATAAATACAGAGGCGTAGCATTTGAAGCGGAACTGTTGATGGTTACGTTTTTAGTTGATGAACAGGCAGTTATAGATGCTTTTCAATGGATGTACGATCTCGCCCGGAGTCAGGGCAAAAGATTGGTTATCAACATGAGTTGGGGCTTGTATTATGTTGGAAATATGGACGGTACGGGAAAAGTGGCACAATTTATGGACTCTTTATCGCAAAAGGGAGTTATTTTTGTTACCAGCGCCGGCAATAATGGTGAAGAAAATTTTCATATTGAGCGAAATTTTTCACAACAAACGGATACTTTGAAAACTTTTATTGAATTTTCGCCACTGACACAAGTTGCTTCTTGGGGGCAGTCGATTAGTATGACCAACAGCAAAAATACTTCGTTTGCATTCACTGTTGAGGTGATGGATAATAATTGGAACTCTCTGTATCAAACTGATTTTTTTAACACAAATAATGTTGATAATCAAATAGATACGTTTGTAATTATAGGAACTGATACATTATTTTTTAAAGTAGAAACCGACAGTTGCAATATTTACAATCAGTCGCCTAATGCACGGTTGAGGGTCAAAAAGCCGACTGCCAATTGGCATATTGCGTTAAAAGTTGTGGCAACATCGGGTGAATTTCATGCGTGGAATGTAGCCGAATTGAGCAATGGAGTGGGCAATTGGGGGAACGATTTTTCTGCTTCCGCTGCATGGCAAAGTCAGGGTTGGAGTGCGGGTGATAGGCGTTGCGGAATCGGTGCTCCTGCCAATATAGATTGCACCATCAGCGTGGCAGCACATCAAGCACGCACAAAAATAGGACCTACAACATTAGGCGGCAGCATTGCTCCATTTTCGAGTTACGGACCTACTATTGACCGGCGACAAAAGCCCGAAATTTCCGCTCCCGGACAAGGTTTTAGAGACTCAAGAGGCATCACAGCCGCTCTATCAAGTTTTACCAATGCTGCGATAGGAAAAACGGACTCTTGCATTTTTAACGGCAAAATTTACGGATTTACCGAATTATCAGGCACTTCCATGTCTTCTCCATTTGTTGCCGGTGTAGTGGCTTTGATGTTGGAGGCTAATCCAACTCTGTCGCCCGCCCAAATCAAACAAATTATTACCGAAACTGCCTACCATGACCAATATACCGAATATTACGGTACAGAACGCTTTGGATATGGCAAAATAAATGCTTATGCTGCCGTCAAAAAGGCAATAGAATACACAAATATTGAAAAAATTAAATCGCAACTCTCTGATATATACGCATTTCCAAATCCTGCAAAGGATAAATTGACAATTATTTTACCCCAAAATGCAAATTATTGTCAAAATGTACAAATTATTGATTTATATGGTAAAGTGCTGAAAATCATTTCATTAGATAACAATTCCACTACCATTGACATCTCCGACCTTGCAGCAGGAATGTATATTGTTAAGGCAAATAATTATGTCTGTAAATTGTCTGTTTGTAAGTAATTGTAAATGAGGTATTTCCTTATGCAAAATCACATACATTTACAAACTACGGACTCTACGAACAACTATTTGAGGCGATTGCATGAAAAGGGGGATATATTGCCGTCTTTTTTTGCGGTAAGCACTGATTTTCAGACAAATGGAAAAGGTAGTCGACAAAAAAGTTGGCAAAGTGAGGCAGGAAAAAATTTATTGACAAGTATATGGTTAGATTTGCAAGTCCCTGTAAAAGAGCAATTTACAATTTCTTTTAGAGTGGCACTTTCGATAGCACAATTTTTAACCAACACTTGCAAAATTGCCGACATTCGCATCAAATATCCTAACGACATCTATGCAGGGAGACGAAAAATTTGTGGCATTTTGATTGAAAATATACTTTCCAACAATTTTGTCAAAAACAGCATTGTTGGTATTGGCTTGAATGTCAATCAATTACGTTTTTCACCTACTTTGCCCAATCCGACTTCTATTTTTTTACAAACCAACAAAGAATGGAATATTTTTGATTGTCTTTCACAAATTGTTGATAATCTGAAAGTTATATCAAATTTACCACAAGAAATAATTCATAAAAAATATCAACAAAAACTTTATTTACTCGGTCAAATATGTGATTTTCAAGTACATAATGACCACTTTTTACAAGCAAAAATTGAAGGTGTAGATACCACCGGAAATCTGATAGTATCTGACAACAACCAACAATATCGCTTTGCACACAACGAAATAACAATGATAGTTGAGAGTTGAGAATGGAAAATTGATATTTATTTTTCTCCTCTACAAATGCAAAAAGGGAAGCATGGCTGCTTCCCTTTTCTAAATAATTTTATTTTTTAAGATATGATAAACTCAATGTTATTTCACTGTCATTTTGCGGACTAACTTCTGACCTTCAAATTCCATAGAATAGAAATAAATGCCTGAGGAAAGTCCTGCAATATCGAAAGTGAGGCTGTGGATACCTGTTACGGCATCAACGGTATATGTTCTCATTACCTGTCCGGCTACGGTGTAGAGAGAGAATACTACTTTACCGTCATGCGGTAGAGCGTATTCAATTTTAGTAGCATCAATAGCAGGATTAGGTTGATTTTGAGAGAGATACAATCCGTTTGCAGAAGTGCCGTCAATACCTGTTGAACTTTCAATTGCTGTTCGGTTGGCGACCAAAGTGTCGTTGAATGGCAATTGGTCTTGTGAATCAACATAAACAACAATTTCATAAGTAGATAAATTAGGTACTGTGTAAGGTCTTGCAAACGTTTTTACCATCATTTCATTGGGTGCTAAGACACTGATAGTGGCTGTATCGGAATAAACTATGGTATATTCTCCGCTCTTAACGGTGAGGTGAAGAAGAATATTATCGGCGTGATTTTCAGGATTATTGTTCTGAATTTTAACGCTTACATATTGTTCTTTTCCTGCAGTGTCGGGAGCGGCACCGGTTGGAGTTTCTATTGACAAAAGTTCAATATCCCGCAAATCGGCATATTCCGTAATGGTACTTGTGGCATTTATATTGTTGTTACACAATAGATTAACAGTTACCACTACATTATAAACTTCCGTTTTGGGAACAGTATATGTTTTGCTCATTATATAAGAAAGGCTATCTCCGGCGGCTAATGTGATGCCAGAAACAGTATCTTTTATAGTTTGCAAAATAGCACTATTGTCGCTGATTGCCACCTCAACTATCAAATCTTCAATATCCATATTCCCGCTATTGCGAATAATCATCTCTTGGTCAAGTTCCATATTTGACAATGGAGCGTTGGTGTTATTGGTGTTATTGATAGCCTCTACGGTCAATTTCGGGTCTATGGAGAAATTGAGTGTTAAAGAGTCATTGAGCAGATTTTCATCAACGGCATCAAAATAGGCTGTCAATATATAATTACCTGATACATAATCAATTCCTGACCAAATAGAGATAGTATCTTCTTTCATACCTGCAAAAGTGCCGGCTGTGAAAGCAATAGCAGTATCTTTGGTGATTGCCCCGCTTAATGAAACGTACAATGTGGTCGGGTATTGGTCATAATTCACTGCTTGTGAAGTCAAATTGGAAAGCACCACTTTGATAGATTTATTATTCAAATCGCAAGCCGTAATTTCGTCAGTGATAATATTTCCCAATGCCATGTCTTGTTTGGCACTCAAACGGATGCGGTCAATGTATTGATATACAGGCGTTTGCGACCTACTCATGGATTGAATAACAATGAAAATACATTGTCCGTTTTGGTAAGGAGACAAATCTACACTGTAAGGAATCCATTCAGGGATAGCATATTGCGAACTTCCCTTTGTCAATGACAACAAAGTGGTAAATGTTGCACCGCCATCTGTGGTAATGTAAACATCTGTATAATCCGTATGGCTGCCGGTGTCTTGATAATACCATAAGGTTAAGGTCGGTTGATATGCATTGCTAATATCTAATTGGCTGGTAGAGAGGCGAGTAACTGCACCTCTTGCGCCACCGAATGCCAACATTTGGTCTCCATTATCGGGTACAATAGCATTATCGCTACCGATTCCTTGTGATACAACTTGCCATTTAGCATTGGTATTAACACCTTGATTTTCAAATTGATGAGGTATACCATAAGAGAAATTTTCATCCACAGGCAACAACATTCTGCTTGCCAAATAGGTGTATTCCAAAGTGTCATCATAAGGCAACAAATCAACAGGACTATCTAACCATATTTTGATATTGTAAATACCTGTATCTGCCAATGAAAGGGAGGGTATCAATTCCACAATTTCAGACGCACCCGAATTTTGAACACCCGAATTAACATAAACCGTCAAAGTATCTACTCCGACAGGTTTGGTAATTTCAACATGAAACGCAATAGGATTGACCGAAAAATCATAATCTTCCTCGCCAAAATTATTAACCGCCACTTGCAACGGCAACGACAAAGGAGCACACATATCACCCACAACATTGACAGGTGAAATGGCATTTGTTATACCCAAATCATAACCCTGATAAGGAGTTGCACCGCCCCTACCAAAACGTGTTACAGGAGAGTATGAGTTTTGATAAGTAGAATTGTTAATATACCAACAACCGAAAGTATTACTTTTTATTTTACTATATTCTGCTCTCCATGTTGTAGAACCTGTTGAACCTGATGAATTATCGTTGATATAAATCATTAAATTGCTACCTGCCGGCAAAGTAAATGTTTGGTCAAGTAATAAATCTACCCACAGTGAACTCAAATTCATAGGTCCTTTGTATACCAAAGTTGCTCCATCCGTAATGGGATCAACATAGGTATAGGAAGACATAGTGGTTGCATTTGTTGCTTTGAAATAAATACGTACCTCACTTCTGTTATAAGAAGATGTACTTGACAAGCGGAAAGCAATGTTTCTAATCGTTGTTGGCTTTGAAACCGGCAATGCAGGCTCAAGCGTCGAATTAAGATACAAATATCTTGACCAACTTGTGTTATAATAAGTGTACAATACAGAAGAGGCGGTTTGTATTCCTCCCAATGAATCATAAGGAGCAAAATAGAAATAATCAAGAACGGCACTTGTTGGGTCATATTTTACATACGTTGAATCCCACAAAGTTACATTATTTCCGATGGTGTCTGTTACATTGAGAGACCATTTTACTTTGCTGCCATAATATTGTTGCGGAACGGTAGCCTTCCATGTAATATCATTGTATCTTGTCATCAAAACGGAGTCAGTTACTTCGTATCGACCATTGACAAGGGAAATGATTTGCAATTTAGGCTCTGTTGCAGGTGCCCCAGAGAGCGTTTCAATTTTTGCATAAACATCAAAAGTAGGTATTGTTACCGTGTCGCCGATCAAAGGAGATGCCCAATTGGTCAATTCCAATCTGCTTGTGGAGGCATAAACATTATCATTCCAAGACAGCGTATCTGTCTCGCCGTTAATGCTTACAATCCAAACATGAATATCGTAATTGTTGGCAGCCGTTACCGTAAAGTTGCCTACATGTATATTTTGAGTGCTCATAGAAGTCAAAGCAGGAGAAAAAGTAACAGGTACATTTGCTTGCGGAATGCTATTGACACTCCAGCCTAAAACAGCACTGTTGAGCGTTACCAAACCTGCATTTAATGCTTCTACATCTACACTAACAGATTGATTTTCAATACATTGTGAATTTACACCCAATACTTTTACCAACATCAAATCTTGTCCTTGCAACGGTTGTGCATAAGCCCCCATTGTGGTAGAAGACATTCTTATTTTGCCTGTAATATCTGTATAAACATCCAAAATAGCAGGTACTAATAAGGTGTCATCGTATGTATTGAGTTCCAAAGATTGAAATTCATTGATAAAATCGGGCAAAGTATAAACGGAAGTAGTATCGGCAGGAACGGATAAAATCCAATCCGCCCAAGTTGTTTTACCTCCACCGCAATAACTTACATTAGAAGGCGAATAATAACAGTTGTAACCGATTTGAGTATTGGCACCGTAACTGCATGTTGAGAAATACACAGGATATGAGCCGGCTGCATTGGTGTAGATAAGATTATTTTTCAAAACACCATTGAAATTAACATTAAAATAAATGCCTCTGTTATTGGTATTACCGCCGCCTGTACCGTCAATAAAGAGTGAATTGTGAACAATTTTGCTCAATGTTGCTCCTGCAATCTGAATACAACGTGTATTTCCGCTACCGTTGAGCATAATAATTTCATTATTGGCAATCAACGCCGTATCTCCTGTCGCTACATTGGCAGTATGGTGAATATTTAATGAAATTGCATAAGCATCGCCGCCTACATAACGTTTGAGGATTTTATTGCCGGTAATATTTCCATTACACATTTCCAATCTTATGGCTGCATCGCTTGTAGGAGAACTACTTGCCCAACTGCAATAGGTGCTGTTGTGGTGCGAAATAATAGTATTATTGTGTATGCCGTCAAAACTGTTGTATTCAAGATACATTGGTGTAGTGAATTGATTGATAAAGGTATTCCCTTCAACAACAATATGTGTATTGTAATCATTATTGTTCATTCCCCAAAGGTTAAGACCTCTGTAACCGCCTGCAATATAATTGTTTTTGATAGTTACATAATGGATTAACCCTTGTTGATTTGGGCGGTTAATGACTGCATATTCATAACCTGAACCAACCGAAGGCGCCCCTTTTGGGAACGTGGCTGATGCAGAGAAGTTGGTATCACTCAATAGATTACAATTTTCAATGGTCAAATTGTTGGCAGTGCCGTCAATTCTTATCACATTGGAATAAGTAGTATAATTTCCGATTGTTAATCCATTGATTGTTAAGTTGTTAACATTAGTAAGTGTAATTTTACCGGAGAAAACAACATCTGTATTATTGCCTGAAATAGAAGTGAGGGTCAATTTGTGATTGCCCATGAAATTTGCATTGTCGCTGATAGCATAATCACCTGAATATGTTGCTGTTGCAAATTGCAATGTTATATCTCCTATCACGGAGCAAAGATTTAATTTATTGAATGCGTCAGTCCAACTTTCAAAGAATTGACCATTGCCGACCGTGAAAGTGCCACTGTAAGGAGTGGTACAAACCCAAACAGATTTTTTGAGTGTATCATCGTTATTATAAGAATCCGCCAAACCGCTATTGAGAGATGTTACCCAAACCACAAAATCGTTATTGTTAGGAGCGTAAGTAAATGCACCTAAATTAACAATTGTTGATTCACTCATATTGATAGTATCCGAAAGCGTAATGGTGATATTATTGACCGCCACTCCATTGTGAGAATAGCCCATAGTGATGGATGTCAGCGGTGTTGAGCCTCCATTGACCAGCCTTACCTTCAAAGAGTCTGTATTTGAAGCAGGTGTGCCGTCTGAAAGTCCAATAAATTCTACCAAAGTAGCATTTCCGGGATAAACATCGGGCTGATAACCACCCATAAAAGTAGGTGTGGTACGCAATCTGTCTGTTAAATCATAAGTTACATCAGGGTCAATAGGACAAAGCATATTCATATCATAAACAGGTCTCAAATCTGTTGCCACGCTGGGGAAAGACGGCTGAACATTTACCGAATTAGCGTCGCCTGTTGTAGCAGATTGTATGCCTGCCAATGTAGAAATGGCACCTGCAATGTCCGCCAATTTAGTTCCTGCCGAATAATAGTTATTATAATCAAAAGAAGAACGGTCATTGGTAACGTCAGTGGCTGAACTTGCATGAAGTGCATAAGGAGTTCCGCTGCCGTCAAAAATAGAAAATATGTTATTTTTTACTTCGTAAGGTCTGCCTACTACTGCTCCGCTGATGTAAAGGGCACAAGAACGGGTCGTGTTGGTGCCGGAAGAATAAATGCTGTTATTGACAATTCTTGCCTTTGTGTAACGATAATAAATTCCACGAAAATCTGAGCATGCTCCTGTTTTGCGAATTTCATTATTGGCTATCAAACAAGCAGGTATTGAAGAACTTTCATTATCCAAAGCACGTACTTGCAATCCCATACATTGTGAAGAATTATTGGCTCTCATGTTGATTTTATTATTGATAATATATCGGCAAATAATACCCAAATTATCGTTATCGGGTCCTATTTCCAAACCTTTTGTGGTTACACTTACGCCAGCCCTTGACTGTACTACATTGTACGCAACAGAATCGCAATTGATATGCTCTTGAATGGCAACACCTTTGCTGTAAAAATCCTCAATGGTGTTATTTGTTATGCGTAAATATTTTGTTGTAGCATGTTTTTCGGCTGATGTTTTATGCCAATTGTTGATAAAAATACCCATTCCGCCTCTGTTAATGGTGTTATTGATAATGTGCAGAAATCCGTTGGCAGTAGCGGCTGAATTGGCATAATAAATACCGCTTCCTCCACTTTCACTTGTTGCTGTTGTGCTTGCATTGATAATACAGCCACTGATTTCCAAGTCGCCACAAGCGCCTGCAATTTCAACACCGTGTCCCGCATTGGCAGTCAAAGTTATATTTTTGATATATACATTAGCATTGCCTCCAATTTTTACTGCCGAACCGGACGCAGCGATTACATTTACATTCGCAGCAACACCACTTTGTGATTGAATGGTCAGTGTATCAGTTGATTGCATCAATCCGCTCAATACACTCAAATCCAATTGTTCATTGTAAGTGCCGTTGATTAAATTCAAAGTTACATTGCCCGAAATACCGCAATCTTGTACATTTTGAACAAAAGCAGTAAAAGAAGAGAAATTTCCACCTGAACCTACTGTATATGAGCCACTTACTGCTCCATTACAGCCGGCAACATAAACCGATAAACAATCATCGTTAGCAATGGAATCAACAGGGTCTCCATTAGGATTGGAAACACAAATTTCTATATTGGCAGGCGACCCTACAACCGGTGTATAATAGCCAATGACCACAGTATCAACTAATTCGCGACTCAAACTGTTGGCGGCTACCCAATGATAAACAGTAGCAGCACCGCCGTTGATAGAATAAGATATATCACAAGAATCCAAATCTGCCGACCCCATATTGCGAATAATCACTTCAATAGGCGTAGAAACAGGAGACGCATCCGTAACAGGAGAAAGTATTTGCTCCAATTTTACCGAATTAGGACCCGGGTCTACCGTATTCCAAACAATTTGTAATTCAGGACGATAAGGTCTTGCTTCATAGATACCGCCTTTGCCGTGGTGTACAATTGAATTGGGATCCCAAGGAGGCCAAATTCCTGCTCCGTCTTGTACTACCAAAGTAGTTGCTATTGCTTGTGCTGCGGCAGCCCATTCTGGCGTTTGTACCGCACCAATAGAACTTCTACGATTGCAAACCAATTCCAAATTCTTACCCGCAGGCAAAACAAACGGCTCTGTAAGTGTGTATACATTCCAACCCACAGGAATAGCATAACTGACAGTCGGTCCCAAAACCAAAGAATATCCCAATCCAACAGAATCACAATTGACATAAAAATCAAAATTGCTACCCGGAGTGGTATAAGAAGAGTCATTAACGGCTTTCAAATAGAAAAATACACTATCGGTAGTAACCCCGGAACCAACAGGTTGCATACAATAAAACGCAATGCTCTTTATCTTTTTATCTACTGTTGGATCTCCCAATTCGTAAGAACGATAGATATTTCTCGTTTGGCTCACGTAAGGGGGTGATTCCCAATACAATTGATAAGTACAAGTCGGAGATTTGGACGTAAAAGGACTTGTATTTGTTGAATCTACATTATCTGCAATTAAGAATTTGACAAACATACATTTTTCACTCAAAGTTACCACATTTGCATTAACGTCTGTTGTGGAGAGCGAAAAATAAGCCGCATGATAGAACGGAATGTTCTGTAAATAAGCATTATATCTATTATTTCCTATGCTGTTTAAAGGCAAATTATAAGTAGAAATAATCGCATTTGTAGTGTCTTTGATGGTTACATTTAATGCCAAATTAGCAATTGTTTGTCCTGTCAAAGAGCGAGCAGCAATAATTATTTCATGGGGACCTGTTGTCAAAACGGTGTCGTTAGGTATTGATACATAATATATTTCCAAATCGGCAGCACCATAGACATATTTTATCAAAGTGTCGTCATATTGGGCAATATCGGTAACCCCATTGGGCATGCTGACCCACATTTTAATGGTATCATAACCATTTACTTTTGGGTTATAAGTGCCTAAAAATTTGGTTGCATTAAAATCATCTGGGATATTACCGTTCCAAATGGCAGGCGTTTGTGTAGCCCCGTTTAAAGTCCATCCGATAGTCGCCGTTGTAAGGTTGGCATAGCCCTTGTTTTTGATAATAGCGTTTACATTTGTCTGCAAAGAAGGAGACGTAAGAATAGTATCTGCTACATCAATTTTTTGCATTGCCACCGAATTGCTGTCTGTAATTATAGAACCAAAATAGAACCGTGTTACAGGCAATTCATTATTCAAACCTGAACCATTATAATACGGCGAACAATTTCCCCAATAATTGCTCACAAAAGCCATTGAGGGATAAGAAGTTGAGAATGTTTCCCAATCTTTGCGGTCATTAGCACAAACATTGGCAGAGGAGGTGTCCAACCACCAAACAATGACATTCATTCCTTGCGGTATCATAACCGTATTTTGAAAATCAACTTTTGACCAGCCTGTTTGTGTAGTGGTCATGTCTCCTTCAAATACTTTGATAGCGCCCGCAGCAATGGGGTCTTCGTAATTGGCAGTTGATAATTGTTGGTCGACAGTCGGTAAAACATAACATTGTAAGCCGTGTCGTGTGTGAGTGGCAACAGTCGTTGAATTGTAGCCGATAGCCGCCAAAGAGATGGCTTTGGTAGCACTACCGATGTCTGCACTTTTATACAAAGCGCGGCTCCAGTTAGTACCTTGTCCTGCTGTTGTCCATGGAAAATAAGGTGTTTGTCCGCTCCCGCTACCGATTTGAATGGAATCCGTAATGGCAGCCACAGTAGCATGTTCGCTTGTAAATCCTGCCAAAAGACGTGTATAATTGCCCGCCGTATCAGCAGCATAAACAGAATACAATATTTCTGTTCCAAAAATGTAAGGAGGTATGACGGCTTGATAAAGATTGCCTCCTAATGCGGTCATTATCAATGTATCATAAACCGCACCCGCCGTTGGATGTACAGCCGAATATGTCAAAATCGGCGACTCCAATGGGGCTGAAGTTTTTGAAACAGCATTCACCACAATAGGATACTCTCCCGTGAAATAAATGTTGCCCGAATAAAAGTTCTCAAAACTTAAATCAGGATTAATCAATGCAGTGGAAGAAGCGACAACCAAAAAGTTATCAATATTCCACCCATAAGAGATGTCTGTGCCTACTGTTGCTCCTTTTTTGATGTAAAAACGGATTTGAAATCTTTCAAAACCTACCTCATGGGAGAGGTCAAAAACTTCTTCCATCCACCAAGAATTGCTTGGAAAAACAGTAGAGTCGGCAGCATTCCAAATAGAATAACTGTCGGCATTGAAACCGCCTCTTGCATAATTTTCGGCAGTTCCTTTGTAAGATGTGCTTGGTACATCCGCCCATACTGCACCCGGTAGGTCATGCCTATACTGTATCTTCACCGTGTCAAGCGGCGAGATTTTACATATATGGCTAAACCTCAATTCAACATACTCCAATCCGTTCGGCGGATACACCGAAGGTGAGATGTCAATGATGTCCGAAACCAAATATGTCTCCGCCCCTTGCAATGAAGGCACAAAAGCATGTATGGAATTAGACGCACTTACACTGTACGCTCCATCACTTACCCAATTCGCACCCGGCGTTGCGGTAAATGATGTCTGTAATGAACCGTCCCAACTCTGTTGAGCAACGGTAACGCGCTGATTATTTTGTCCGTATCCTATCGAAAGGAAACCCAACAGCGCCACTAAAATAAAAAAACTTTGTTTGAATATTTTTAACATGATTTAAAAAAAAAAAAATTAAATTGAACTATTGTTAATATTACTTAAACTTACAAATTTATGGTCATGAATTTTTGATAAATTTTGCACAAAAAAGGACATACATATACACACTCCCGCCCTACTTACTGTCTTCATTTTTTGGCAGCAAGCAAAGAACAAGCCGGTTAGGTTTTCGTTTTCGTTAAAAAATCTTTCCACTCCTATTCTCAATACTGTTTTTTTGCCCTGAAAATGTTGTAAAGTGTTGATACACAATGAGTTGGGGGGGGGGTAAAATCCTCATTATCAAGGCACTACACACCCTTAAAAAAACCGCCCCTTTTTGGTTCGATTTTTCCTCCTTATATCTTTTTATCCATTTGTTGTGTTTTTTTGTCATTTTTTTCTTCTTCTCTCTGAAATACAATAAATTAAATGATTTAAATTTCCAAAAATATCCATATTACAAAATTACACTTTTTTCTCAATGAAAAATGAAAAATGAAAAATGAAGACTTTTTTGTTTGATACTTAATTTCGATAAAATTGAGCATTTTTTCAATATTTTTATGTAAATTATTGATAATCAAATAAAATAATAAATTATTGAAAATAAAGTAATTATAAAAATATTTGATTTTTTTGCATTTTTTTGGAAAAATTGAGAAAATGAAATATTTTTTTTAGAGATTTAACGATGTGTATTGTTTTCAAGTATATCAAATTTGCGAATGCCTTTTTTTGAGAGTTAAAGCCTGTTTATCTTTTCTCTTTTTCAACAAACCGGTAACCTTGCCCATCGGTTTTTATGTACCCTTGTCCATTGGGAATGTGCATACCTGCAATATTTGTAATATATTCTGTATCAATAAAATACAGCACATTTTCTCTGGTTTTTGCGGCTTGTGCAGGGTCAACATCGTAAGAAACCGAATATTCAGGATGTGGCATTTGAATAGGCATCACATGCGTGAGGTCGCCCCAAATCAAAGTCTCATTGCCTTTATTACCAATCAAATACATTGTGTGTCCGGGAGTATGTCCGTAGGCGGCAATGGCTTGTATATTTGTATGTAATAATTTATTTTTTGTAACATCTTCTATATCAAACAGTTGCAATTGAGATTTATATTTTTCTATCACTTGCAAAAAGAGTGGATTTTTTTCTTTGAGCCAATAGTCGTATTCCACTCTGTTTACATACAATACAGCATTTGGAAAAACAACACTCCCCTCTTTTAACAAGCCCCCAATATGGTCTCCATGACAATGCGTGATAAAAATTTTATGCACATTTTGAGGTTTTACTTTATAGGTAGCCAAATTTTCCACCAATTTTGTCCCCAAACCTGCATCAAAAAGGAAATTACTATCGTTGATTTGCACCAAAAAAGCATTGATAGCCGAAGGATAGGTACCATCGGGAATGTATTTTTTCAAAGTGTCAATATCGGGCGAAATCAAAATGTTTGCATTGCCTTCTTTGGTAATATCGTTGAGCGTGTAAATAGCATAAGAGCAGTTAATAGTCGCTTTACAGCGAAATCCTATCAAAGCGTTTTCCGATATAATAGATTGATTATCAATAGAATAGCCATCAATAATTGTGTTTTTATCATTTGTATATTCCGACACATTGTCGAATAAACCTGTCATTTTTTTGCTTTTATATTTTATCTTTGTCAAAGTCGGCTGATTGGATTGTGGTGCTGTTTTACTTGCCAAAATATAGTCTTCCTTGCTTGGTAATGAATAAGTTACACTATATTTTTTGTTGTCTCTTTTAAATTTTTCGTTCACAACTTTTGAACGCCATTGACAATATGCAAGTGCTTGTTCATAAGAAATTCCTGTCATTGGCGAGAGGAGCGACTTCATGGCAGTTACATCTTTTGCGGGACGAATTGTAATCACAGAATCTTTGATAAAATAAAAACAAAGTCCATACGTTTGCGCAAATGTTGCACTGTCGGGCAAAGAGGCAAGCGTTTGAGGCGAAGTAGCACCATACAATTGCCCTTGTCCTACACAAAATTCTCCCCAATCCAAAACTGTTATTTCATGTCTGTCTAAAAATATCTTTTTGTCGGCATCAATTGCTTTGCACCCCGGTATTTTTTGTGCAAAAGCATTATTTACCAATAAAATCACATAAATTACTGTTATACACTTACTTATAGTTATCATTTTATTATTTATTTTATATCTATTTTATTTATAATTTTCCAATAGCCACCCTTGTTGGGTCCAACACGCTCTATGATGCCACAAGATTTGAGTTTGGAAATGTTATTTCTAACATTTTTTTCATTTATTCCAATAATAACGCTTAATTCTTTCTGTGTAATGAAATTATTTTTTTTAATTTCATTGAGTATCAATATTTGCCGTTCAGATAAAGACGAATCTTTTAGGTCTTTTTTTAGGTCTTTTCTCAGGTCTTTTTTTAGGTCTTTTTTTAGGTCTTTCCTCTTTTTTCTTTTCTTTGTTAATTTTTCTTTTTCAATTAGTATGCTACTTTGCGGTTTTCGCCACAAAGTGGTAACAAATTCACAAAAATCTTGTGTAAATTCAGGTTCTTGCAGTCCAAGTTTTTTGCACTCCTCAACCATGACTTCCGTCCCTGTACCCATTTGTTCAATTGCCCCACGAAGATACATAGGACGTGCAAGTATGGGATTGGTCGGCATTGAACTATGCTTATGTTTAAGCATTTCTGTTGTCAATCCAAAAGGCAACTCGCCCGGATTGCTGATTTCCAAACGGTCGCGAAACAGTGTTACCTGTACGCTGGCATTGCTGGTATAGTCTCGATGACAAACTGCGTTTACAATGGCTTCCGTTACCGCACGCAATGGCAATTCACTGATAACTTCGGCTTCGGCACTTTTGTCTCGCCCCTCAACCTGAACATCTATTCGCGACATTACAAAATCTACTGCCTTATCAATCATTTCAAAAACATCACCCTCGTAAATATGCAATGCAGGAATAGGACGCGTTGTGGATGTCCCATAATATTGACAGCATTTAACGCATGACGGAACCATGTAACTTTGAGGCTTTTTCCCGAAAAGCAACAACGCAGCATTGGTAATACGGTCATCTTTTATTAAATCCAAATGTAATAACACATCTTTAAAATCGGCGTTTTCCTCAAATGGAAAATTACGTTTCGATTTTGCCAAACGAATAAATTGCTTAACTTTATTGGGGTCTATATCTGCCATTGACGCACGCTTCTCGACAGTTGCATCAAAAGGAAACAGCCTCAAAATTTCTTTATCTTCCAAATAACTTATAAGCGAAGCATATACTTCGGTTTTGAGTTCCGATATTTCTGCAAACGATTTGCGTACAACCTGATGTTCAATCTTTGTAATAAATTTTTCTTCTTTTTTTTCTCTTTTGTCAGTGTTTTTTAGAAAAATCAACCGCGTTTTATTGAGTTCTACAGCAGCATTATATTCTTGTTCTGTCGGCGAGATGCCATTAGTGCCTGCATTGCCGTATTTTTCACCAAGTATTCCAATATAAATATCGCACGGCCTTACCTGTTCAAGATAAACATTTTGAGCCGTTTTGCTTTTGGCTACCACCTTTTCAAATATAAACGGCTCAAAAAACTTACCAAGTAAGGCATCTGTTGTAAGATAATCAAACAACATCTGCCTCTCTTCGGCAAACTCGCTTTGTACGCTACTTATAAATACCCGTTTCTTTTGCATTTTACATCTATTTTATTATAATTTTCCAATAGCCACCTTTGTCGGGTCCAACACGCTCTATAATACCACGAGATTTGAGTTGAGATAAATTCCATTCTACACCTCTGCGAGAAAGATTTGTTTCTTTTGCTATTTCTGACTGTGTAATTTTAGAGTTATTCTTTATGAGTTCTAAAATTTTCTCCACAGTTTTCTCCACAGTTTTCTCCACAGTTTTTTCTGGGATATTTTCAGGTAACTTTTCTGTCCCTTCGGCTTCTTCCTCAATAATAATCGGTATTGTCAGCGTAGAGCGATCGTTATCAAAACTTGTTTCCAAATAAGGCAATTCCCAACCGGCTTTTTGCCAGAGTTTTATGAGTTTATAAACACCGCTACCTGAACGCTCGCCAATATCTATCAAAGCGAACATCTTGAAAAGTATAGGATTACGCGGGTCGCTCACATTGCCTTC
>JAISTU010000059.1 GCA_031272415.1 Bacteroidales bacterium
CCTTATTTATTAAAGCACTCTTAGTAGCCAAGAAAAATACCCCCCGCCATTACCCTTATTTTTTTGCTAATAAGGGAATAAGGGAAATTAACAGAAAAATTCTTGCTACTAAGGGAGCCGCGATAAATAAGTTTTTTTTTCAGAGTGAAGAGTGAATAGAGATTATTTTTTGTCTGAACCACGATTTTCATAAGATTTATAAGATTAACAAGATTATAATAATCACACAAATCAAAAAAATCATTCAAAATCATAGTTCAGACGCGGAGATTGCGGTTCGAGCCCGCAATGACAAGACGGGTGGAGGCACAGATTTTAGAACATTTTTATTCCAAAATGCAAAAAAAAAAATCTAAAATCGTAAATCTCTCCACTCTCCACTCTAATGTGCCTTGCCCCTACAAAAAAGCACTCTCAACTAAAAAAAACTGCCCACCTTTTACGATGAGCAGTCGAGTATGATATGAAGTTTTGACTTTAATACAAAAGTAAGTATTATTTGGCAAATATCAGCATTTGTTGTGCTTTATCTACCGTGTATTTTCCAAATTCATTTTCAAATGTTTTGCTACCGAAAATAATAGGTTCTTTTTGTCCTTTGACTACTTTAATTTCCACATTTTCAAGAACATCATCACCTACTGTCAATGTATTTAAATACAATTTTTCACCGTCTTTGATAGAGCCGTCTTCTTTGACAATAGCCTCTTCTTTTTTATCAAAATCACTCACTTTGATAATCATTTCTTTTAAGAATTTCATGGCTTGTTCGTGTGAAATGGTTAATTTTTCAACACCCGGTTCAATCAAAAATTCTAAAGTTTTGCTGTTAGCATAGCATGTGCCGTACACCAATTGGTCATCGGTTTCTACCGGTAAAGTGCGTTGAGAAACAATGCTAACTAACGGTTTAGAGTCATCAATAATCTGTTTTCCTTCTTTGGGAATATAGTCATCACGTAAAATTCTAAATTCGGTACGGCGGTTGAGGTCATGTGCGGCTTCTTTTTCGTTAGTAGTTTTAAGATTTTCAATAAATTCGCGCGTTAAAACGGTTCCTTTTTTGAAAGTTACACCTCTGCGGTTCATATCTCTTTCAAGAGTTCGTGGCACACGTTCCGCATAACCTCTGGCGACCAATCTTTCGGGGTCAATACCCTCATCTATAAGAAATTGTACGCAAGATTCGGCACGCCTTTGAGACAATGTATCGTTCGTCATAGGAATAGGGCGAAAGTCGGTATGAGACCGCAATTCTATCACCAAAGTAGGATTGTCTTGCATAATTTTAAGCAATCCACGCAAAGAATCTTGATATTGTGGTTTTAAATCCCATTTTGCCAAATCATACAAAATATCAGGCAATACAATCGGGTCTTTTGGGATAGGATTTATCACAAAATCGCGTTTGAGGTCTTTATTTTCCGTCAAACCGACTGTTGTTTCTCTGCCTTTGCAATTATCATTTTCATAATAACCTTTTTTCTGGACAAGCATTTCATACGTTTTTTCACCCAGAATTTTATATTTATCAAATGAATAATAGCCGCGAATGTCTGTTGTTGTTTTATAAGTGGAACCGTCTGATGCTGTGATAGTTACAGTAGCACCATCTACATATTGCAAAGTAACGCTGTCTTTGATAAATCCGGCAAGCGTAAACATCAACGGACGCAATTTGAAAGTCCAAATATCATCCATGCCATGACCGCCCGGTCGATTGGAGGTAAAATATCCTTTTTCTATAAATGCAAAACCCGATACGGGGTCAAAAACTTCCGTATGGTCAAAAATAATTCCGTAATCATCTGCTTCTGAATTGATTGGATATTTCAAATTTTCAGCCTTTGACCATTGGTCGCCCGTTTTTACCGATTTAAATATATCATAACCGCCCAAACCAACGTGTCCTTTGGAGGCAAAATATAAAGTGGAGTCATCCTCCAAAGACGGAAACATTTCATGGTCGTAAGAATTGACACCATTGCCCAAATTAACAGGGTCTCCAAATGGTTTTGATTTTTTGGAGCGACTTATTGCCCATATATCAAAACCGCCCATAGTACCGGGCATATCCGATGCAAAATAGATGGTCAACTCATCGCTGGTAATAGCAGGATGTACACAATCAAAAGAATCTGCACCAAAAATTTTAATTTCTTCCGCATCCCCCCATGAACGACCTTTGCGAGTTACTTGATAAATTTTGCAGTGAGAAAGTGTTTTTTTCTCATCAGGACAGCGGGTAAAATACATAGTAGTTCCTTTGGGATTAAAAGTTGCTTCACCCTCATTGGCAGGCGAGTTGACTTTCCCTTCCTCGTCAATGCTCACCGGCTGTGTCCATTCACCCGGAAAATCAGACAATTTGCTTTTCGGTCTATTGGAAACATAAAGGTCTGAAAAAAACTGCCCTGACCAGCCATCTTCTTTTTTACCCGTACTGCCTTCGCGCGAAGAAGAGAACACAATTTGATTTTCTTTGCTTGGTACTCCCCATGCCGGCGACCAGTCGCTTTGTGCGGAATTGAACCGTTTCATATTCTCAACTTCGTGTCGAGTAGGATTGTTAATCCATTGCGGTGCCAGTGTGCAAGACTCAATTCTGTCGTCTGTACGCGGGTCTTTTGGAGCGGCTGCTTTGTATTTTTGATAATATGTCAAAGCCTTCGGGTAATCTTTTTTTAACCGATACAAGTCCGCTAATCTTAAAAATATCTGCGGATTGTCCTTTTGATAGTTCACCTTTTCCAGCCTAATATATTGCTGTTCAGCCCTTTTGAGGTCTTCTGACATGTAATAACATTCAGCCAACCGAAAAAGTACTCTTTGCTTTTCTACCCGATTTTTTTTGATTTTTGGGTAGGCTTTTTTATACAAATTGGCAGCAATTTTGTACTGAAACGTTTCAAACGCCTTATCCGCATTCGCAGACGGATTTTTCTGAGCAATCGCTAACGTGCTGATTATCAGAAAAGAAAAAAACAATAATCCAAACTTTTTTACTACTTTCATTTTATCTTCTTAACTTTGGTATATAAAAATACAAAGATACACAAATTTCTCAATAAAAAATAAAAAATGAAAAAATATTTTTTTTTTAATTGAGAAATGAAAATTGAAAATTGAGAATATTTTTATGTAAAAATGCAAAAAAAAATCTACACTCTACACTCTATAAAAAATCTCCACTCTGAAAGAAAATTAGAGTTCAAAAAAAACTTAAAAAAAAATATCTCATTGATAATCAACAAAATAATAGGAAAAAGTAAATTTTAATTCTCAATTTTTAATTTTTTATTGATAAAAAAGTGTATCTTTGTATTTTAGTATTAAAAAAAGTTTTATAATGGCAAATCATAAATCGCAATTTAAGAGAATTAGAGAGAATAAAGCAAGGAGATTAGAGAACAGATATTGGGCAAAAACAATGCGCAATGCTGTTAAGAAGTTAAGAAATGTTGCCGATGCTACTCAAATGAAAGAACAACTGCCAAAAGTAGTGTCTTTGATTGATAAAGTGGCAAAGAAAGGTATAATTCATAAAAATAAAGCAGCAAATCTTAAATCAGGACTAATGTCTATGGCTAATAAAGTGGCTTAATTGCCCTTTATACATTTGACTTATTTCGTTAATAATGTTGAAACCAGAGTGGCAATAGTCATTTTGGTTTCGCTTTTTCATTTTTAGTATGAATAATGGAGTAGCAGGTGACGAAAAGAAAAAAGCGAAAAAAAAGTGGATTAAAAGGTTAATTGTCTCATTAACAGTCATTTTATTGATATTTTTATTGGCAGGTAGCCTGACCGCATTTCTTTTTGAAGACAAAATTGCCAATATTGTTTTAGAAAAAATTTACGAAATGAGTAAGACAGAAATTACTCATAAAAGCGTGTCATTCAGTCTAATACGTAAATTTCCAATGGCATCTTTGCAAGTGGATAATATTACCGCAGAAGGAAGTGTGGGTGAGGAAAAATTGCTGACGGCAGAACATATTTACCTCAAATTCAATATATTAGACCTGTTGTCAAAGAATTACACTATCCGAAAAATTGATATTGAAAATGCACGACTACAATTGATTGTCAATGAGAAAGGGAAATGCAATTGGGATATTTTTACCACAGATGATACTTCTGATTATGAGGTAAAAATTAAGTTGAGTGATATAAAATTGTCAAATGTTGCGGTGGTATATAGCGATGCGGAAGCCTCTGTAAATGTGGCAGTTAATGTAAAATCTTTCACCGCAAAGGGCGACTTTTCCGAAAATGTTTTTGAGGCTGATTTGAATGCAAAAATGTTGATTGACAGTGTTAATGTAAAGAAAATCAATTATTTACAATCATTGCCTTGTCATTTGAAAACACAATTATATGTAGATGCACAAAATGAAAATTATCGCTTATCCAATGCTTATTTTGACTTGGATTGCATGGATTTTACGGCATCGGCGACTCTTTCACATGAAAAAAATACTTATCCGCTGATCGCCGACATAAATATCAAAAATGCTGATATTGAGAAAGTTTTCAAAAAAATACAAGAAAATATCAATTTTGGCGAAAATATATTGATTCCGAAAGGAAAATTGAAAAGCAAGGTGCAATTGGTAGGAAATCTGGGCGGGAAAAAGCCAAATGTAAGCATTTGTGGCACTTTGGATGGCAAAGAAATCAAAATTGAAAATATAAAAAATGATATTTCACTCTCCAAAGGCATTTTAAAAGGTAAATTTTCTATGCAAACATCTGATTTTCAACAATCTATAATCATCAATGCAGAAGAGTTTTTTGTACATCTTAATTCAGGCTATTTAAAAGGAAAAGCGAGTTTGAAAAACTTACAACAGCCTCATTTTGAATTAGATTTGAATGCAAAAATTGAACTCGAAGATTGGCACAATTTTATACCTCAAAATTATTTTTGGCAAACCGAAGGTACAATTGCTGCAAATATCAGATTTTCAAATACTTTCTCCTCCATGGACACTTTAACTCGCTATGATTTTCGCCATTCGACCATTGAGGGTGTAATGGTTGTGGATGATGTTTTTTTGCAAATGAAAGAAAATGAGGAGGCTTTTGAAAAATTAAACGGTGAATTAGAATTTAATAATCAGACCATAAATGCAAAAAAAATACATGGAAAATTTAAAGGTAATGCTTTCACTCTCAATGGAAAAATTGAAAACGTGTTCCCCTATCTCTTTTTTGAAAAAGAACATTTGTACATCAATGCGGATTTGTCCGTACCTGTGGTGAATATCAATCAATTATTAAAAAGTGGAGAGAAATCTTCCCAACGAGAAAAAGAGCCGCAAATGTTGCCAACTTTTCCGGCAGATGTTGATTTTGACATGAATTTTAAAGCACAACAATTGGTGTATGAGCAATTTGAAGCCTCCGATTTGTCGGGGAAAATTGCGATGAAAAATGCACAATTGTCGCTTTCTAACCTCCAAATGCAAACTTGTCAAGGAAAAATTATGGCATCAGGGAGTATTTCACAGACCGAAAATGCACTTTTTTCACTCACAGGGAATATGCAAATGGAAACCGTCAATATCAGCAAAATGTTCTATGCAATGGGCAATTTTGGGCAAAATACACTCACTCATAAAAATATCAACGGACTGCTCAACGGCACGGTCAAAATTAGTTTTTATCTCAAAAATGATATGAGCATTGTTTTGCCAAGTGTAAAGTCGTCAATTGGTATTAAAATCACTGATGGTCAATTGATTAACTTTACTGCTTTGCAATCTTTGTCTCGTTTTGTGAGAATTTCAGAACTGCAAAATATCCGTTTTGCGACTCTCGAAAATGTGATAACCATTGAAAATTCTACCCTTTTTATCCCCGCAATGGACATCAAAAACAACGCTTTAAACCTTGTTTTGTCGGGCGAACAGACTTTTGCGGGGAAAATTAATTATAATATTATGGTGATGTTGAAAGAGGTTTTGTCAAAAAAGTTTCGAGAATCTCGCAAAAATGGCGAAGATTTTGGCGAAGTTATTGATGATAAATCGGGCAATACAATGGTTAGCATTGTGGCAACAGGCACTTTGGATGACCCTGTTTTTAAATGGAAATTGAAATCTACCCAAAAAGACATTAAAACGCAACTCCAATCGCAACAAGAACAAATTCGGCAAACATTACAAGAGCAAAATCCGCAAATTATTGAAGCCCGTAAAAAAGACAAAGAACTCAATAATTCACAAAAACCTCAAAAAGATATTGAAATTGACGAAAATTGGTGATTTTTCCGCCCAAATTTGCGATTTTTCAATGTTTTTGAAAATTAGTGCTATTTATGTTCCAAAAAATCCAACAATTTTAGGCAAGCGACCGCCGCCTCTGTCCCTTTGTTGCCGTGTTTTCCCCCCGCTCTGTCCATTGCTTGTTGCATATTATTGGTGGTCAAAACGCCAAACACAACAGGGATACCCGTTTTTAGTCCTACCCTCATAATGCCGTTGGCGGTGGCTTGTGCAATAAAATCAAAGTGTCGCGTCTCACCCTGTATGATACAGCCTATACAAACGACAGCATCAAATTTTCCACTTTTTGCCACCTCATTTGCCATAAAAGGCAATTCATAACTCCCTGCTGCATAGTATTTTATAATATTTTCAGTACAAAATCCGTGTTGCAACAAAACCTCAACGCACGCTCTTTCCATAGCAGAGGTAATCTCAAAATTCCATTCAGCGGTAATGATAGCCACCTTTTTCCCCTGAATATCAGGGACTTGTTCGGTATTATATTCTGATAAATTTTTCTTTTTTTCCATTAGAATTTAATTCTTTTTTTATATAATTTTGCAAAGATACACTTTTTTAGTTGAAACAGAAAAGTTGAGAGTGGATTTTTTGCATTTTGGAATAGATTTGTTCTAAAAAATTCTCAATTCTCAATTTTCAATTCTTTTTTCAATTCTTTTATTTTTCCAAAGCGTCGTTCTCTTTTTTGAAATTCGGCGATGGCGGCATAAAAATCTTGTTCTGTGAAATCGGGCCAATAAATATCCGTAAAATAGAGTTCTGTGTAAGCGATTTGCCACAAAAGAAAGTTGCTGATACGGACTTCTTTACTGGTACGAATGAGTAAGTCGGGGTCAGGCAATGGATAGGTTTGTAAATATTTTGTAAATACTTGATTATCAATGCTTTCTATATCTATAAGATTATTTTTTATATCTTTTGCCAGCATTTTTGCTGCATGAACAATTTCCCAACGAGAACCATAACTCAAAGCCACCGTCAATTGCAAAGCGGTATTATTTTGGGTCGCAATTTCAGTCTCTTGCAATGATTGGCGACAATTTTGGGGCAATAAATCCAAATTCCCTATCACATGAAATCGAATATGGTGCTTGGTCAGGTTTTCCAACTCATTAGAGCAAGCATTGACAAAAAGTGTCATTAACGCACTGACCTCATTATCAGGACGTTGCCAATTTTCAATAGAAAAAGCATAAACAGTTAAATACTTTACACCTGTTGCGAGAGCGGCTTGTAGCACGTTTCTTAGCGCAGTGGCACCCTTTTGATGACCTTCAATGCGTTCCAATCCTCGCTCTTTTGCCCATCGTCCGTTGCCGTCCATAATGATAGCAACATGTTCAGGGATAGGATTTTGCTTTAATTCTTCAACAGAAATCATCAATTTGCTTTGCGTTTATTGACCGTATTTCTTTTGTACGATTTGGAAAAAGTACGCTTGTCTTTGAGACAATCCTGTTTATAGTTCAATTTGATTGTAAATGAGACAGTTGCGAAAGAATACCAGTCGGTTGTTTTGGCATTGTTACCTCTGGCGGTGCCTGCTTTGTGGAAGTCAGGGTCTCCATTAGGCAATTCATTCAATGTTCTATCTGCCAGATTAGCCACTAATTCTGTTCTTTCTATAAACAAAAAATCTCTATCTACATAATTTTTACTAACGTCGTCCAAATAGTCTGTAAAAGTTTTGCTAAATCCCCATTCTATGCCTATGCAACAATATTTTAAGAAATTTACTCTCATTCCAAATCCAAAAGGAATAGAAAAAGAGATTAAAGAATATTTTTTGCCGTAACTTTCCCCTGTATTGGGGTCAATTAAGCCTTGCCCTTCGGTGCCTAAAGGTTGTAAATCGTAAGTTTTTTGTCCTAATTCTGTTTGCGGATTAAAAGAAAAAACTCCTACACCCGCAAATAAATAAGGTGTAAACGGATTTGCACCTCTCTCATTGAAAAGTCTTAAAAAATTGATTTCAATTTGAGCCGAAAGTTCCGACAAAGGGGAAGTAAAATTTAAATTTCGTCCCGTATTTCCCGTTTTAGCATCATCGCCCTTAATAGAGCCGAATAATGCAGTCGCTTTAAATGCAAAACGTGGGCTTATATTGTATCTAAACAACAATCCGCCCGCCGGCATACTACCTTTAAAAACACCTTTGGGGTTCAAATCTCCCATATAAAAGGAAACTCCACCGCAAATTCCTATCTCTGCTACCTGCGCCGATAGCACTCCTGCGCCAAAAAAGGCAACAATTATCAATAAAATCCAACGCTTAACCATGGTTATATTCTAATAAAAATATATGTAAAAAATAATCTAAATGCAAAGATACACTTTTTTGCCAATTAAAAATTAAAAAACGTTTTTTTTCAGTGTGTAGAGTGTAGAGAGAAGAGTGTAGAGATTTTAGATTTACGATTTACGATTTTAGATTTTTTTTTGCATTTGTCTGACCCATAATTTTCATAAGATTTACATGATTTTCAAGATTTTTATAAATATTGTAAAGACGTTGCACGCAACGTCTCTACACTCTGCACTCTACACTCTATTTCCCCCAAATCTTTTTATTTAATTCATTGATTTTCTGTTTATTAGGTGCAAAACCTGTTTCTTTGGAATATGTACCGCATTCTTCCACAGGCATGTAGCCTTCTTCACCTGCCATTTACAAATGTAAGGATTATAAGGGCATTTGGTGGGGCAGTAATATAAATTTTCAGATATTTTTTCAGGAATGCGTATATATGTATATCATTTTTCGTCACATTGTTTCATTGCCATTTCATTATTCCTTTTTAAAATCTGCTTGAATGTCATTTTATCATTTTGAGAATTGTATGTATAAGTAACCCCAAATTGTTGAGCATATTCTTCTATAGTACTCATTCCCAATTCTTTACGTCTTATATTTACGTTCTTTTCATCTTCAATTGGTGCAAAGAAATAGTCAGAACATGGCACACTTTTTCCATTTGCTTGCGGTTTAAACCGTCTTATAAGTTGAGTGCCATAAATTTGTTTTTTTCTCTGATATAATAAAGAATTATCCTTTAACGTGGCATAAAGGGAAACGTCTGCTTCATTGTGCTTGGTAGCAATTTCCATTAAAGACAGTGCTTTGTTTGTTAACTTCTTGTTACTAGAATGATTGGCTATCAAAGCAACGGCATCGCTTGCCTCTTTCCCTACCATACTATAAGTAGGAAAAATCTTTTTCCCTAATAAACTATCTACAAAATTTATCATTTCTATCCTTTTTTGTTCTGAAATTTGGGCTGTTTCCTTTTTATCGTAACCTTGGTATCTCCATTTTTTAAAATTATTACTCAATGTTCGATATTTTTGGTCTTCAATACCATACAACCACAGTCGCAAACTTAATGTTTTATTTGATATATTGGGATATTTTTTCAAATAAGCACTATAAATACTGTCTTGCAACATTTTCCATTGGCGTGTTGTATAAAGTAGTTCAAAATCTGTATCTGTCAATATATCTTCGCCAAATTCCTGAAAATCAATATATTGATATAAATACTCAAAGGGTGTTAGAGTATCCCCTTGTATTGCACTCAAACATGATAATTGATAATAATGCCACAATTCAGGAGAAGTGGCTATTTTATCTTTGATAATTTTTTCAATCTCCGCATATTTTTTTTTGTTCCCGTAAATTCTGCGTTTCTTCCAAAAAAACATTCGGATTTAACTTATATCTACTGTTTATATTTTGTGAGTAAAGAAAATTATATATATTCAATATCACAATTATGATAATATTTTTAACTGAAATAGTCATCGCTTTTAACTGAAATAGTCATCGCTTCCTTTTTTTTTATTTTGTAAAAAGGGTTTTATTCTATAATTTATCTAATATTTTTTATCTTACATTCAAATTATCAATGAACTGAACCTCAAAAAGCCAAACTTTTGCAGTCTCACTGTTAAGGTTTCTACAAAGGTACACATTTTTTTGAATGAAAAATTAAAAATGAAGAAACTGATTTTTGTCTGAACTTTGATTTTCGTATGATTTTTTTGATTTGTGTGAAATCATAGTAATCATGCTAATCATTCCAAATCATAGTTCAGACAGAGGGTGGTGCAAAAATGCAAAAAAAAATAATTTTCAATTCTCCATTCTCCATTCTCAATAAAAAAAAAAGGATTTTAATTTTTAATTGCTAAAAAGGTGTATCTTTGTATTTTTGTAATAGAAATTCTATTTACGTATGAAATTATTGGAAAATAAAACAGCACTTATTACAGGTGCTTCTCGTGGAATTGGCAAACATATTGCCGTAACTTTTGCCGAACATGGTGCAAATATCGCTTTTACTGACCTAAAAGAAGATGCTCATTCGCAAGAAGTATTAACTACTTTGCAAAATATGGGTTGTAAGGCGAATTTTTATGCCTCTGATGCCGCCTCTTTTGAAGATTCTCAAAAAATGGCACAGCAGGTAGTCTCTGATTTTGGGACAATTGATATTTTGGTCAATAATGCAGGCATTACGCGGGATAATTTGTTGTTGAGAATGACAGCAGAAGAGTTTGATTTGGTGATGACTGTCAATTTAAAATCGGTATTTAATCTTACCAAAGCGGTGATGCCGATAATGTTGGCAAAACGACAAGGCTCAATTATCAATATCAGTTCGATTGTAGGTTTGCAGGGCAATGCGGGTCAGGCTAATTATGCGGCGTCAAAGTCGGGCATGTTAGGGTTTACCAAATCTGTTGCTCGTGAATTGGGGTCTCGCAATATTCGTTGCAATGCTATTGCTCCCGGATATATTGAAACGGAAATGACACATGCACTTTCGGATGATGTTCGTCAAGGGTGGATAAAAACAATCCCTTTAAGGCGTTCGGGTACAGGCAAAGACGTGGCTCAAACGGCTGTTTATTTGGCTTGCGAACTCTCTTCTTATATTACAGGACAATGCATCAGTTGCGATGGTGGAATGCACACATAATCAATTAGTTATGAATATATCAGTTGTTGTACCTTTATTAAATGAGGAAGAATCTTTGCCTGAATTGTCCGCCTGGATTGACAAGGTAATGAGAGAGAATGAATTTTCGTATCAAATTATTTTTGTTGATGATGGCAGTACAGACCGTTCTTGGCAGGTTATCAATGAGTTAAGGCAAAATAATGGCAATATACAAGGCGTACGTTTTCAGCGCAATTATGGCAAATCGGCAGCATTAAATGTTGGATTTGAAGCCGCAGAAGGCGATGTTGTCATTACAATGGATGCTGATTTGCAAGACAGTCCCGATGAGATTCCCGGTTTGTATAAGATGATTATCAATGATGGTTTTGATTTGGTATCGGGCTGGAAACGAAAGCGTTATGATTCTAAATGGGCAAAAAATATACCCTCAAAATTTTTCAATTGGACTACCCGCAGGATGTCAAAAATTCATTTGCACGATTTCAATTGCGGTCTCAAAGCCTACAAAAAAGAGGTGGTCAAATCGATTGAAGTTTATGGCGAAATGCACCGTTATATACCTGTTATTGCTAAATGGGCGGGATTTAAAAACATTGGCGAGAAGGTGGTCATACATCAAAAAAGGAAATTCGGCGTAACTAAATTTGGGTGGAATCGGTTTATAAATGGCTATTTAGACTTAATTTCCATTATGTTTGTGTCCAAATTCGGCAAAAAACCTATGCACTTTTTTGGTTTATGGGGCAGTTTGGCATTTTTGGCGGGCTTTGCTATAACTATTTGGTTATCAGTTGAAAAACTAATCAATATGACACACAATACGCCTTATTATCGGCAAGTTACCGAACAGCCGATGTTTTATTTGGCATTGTTGGCGATGAACTTTGGATTGTTGCTCTTTTTGGCAGGATTTTTGGGAGAAATGATTGCCCGCAACTCTTCCGATAGAAACCGCTATTTGATTAGAGAAAAAACGGAATAAAAATTTGTAAATATAAATAAAAAAACTTAAATAAAATGAAATTCACGGTCAAAGAAATTGCAGCAGTTATAGGAGGTAAAGTAGAAGGCAATCCGGAGGCGATAGTAGATAAGTTTTCTAAAATTGAGTCGGGCGAAGAAGGTGGTTTATCTTTTTTGGCAAATCCGAAATACACTCATTATCTGTACACTACGAAGGCGACAGCCGTTTTAATCAGCAGTGATTTTGAACTCACACAGCCTGTCAAATGTACGCTCATACGGACGGCAGACCCTTATTTATCGTTTGCCAAATTGATGACTTTTTACAATCAAAAAATTGCCAAAACAGGCATTTCGGATTTCGCAGCGATTGCTAAAAATGTAAAAATAGGTAAAAATGTATATATTGCTGATTTTGTGTCTATTGCAGATGGCGTTGAAATTGGAGATAATGTGCAAATATTTCCGCATGCGTATATTGGCGAAAATGTTCATATTGGCAACAATACGCTTATCAATGCAGGGGTTAAAATACATTCGGACTGCATAATAGGCAACGATTGTACATTGCATGCGGGTTGCATTATTGGTGCGGACGGATTTGGGTTTGCACCTCAAAAGGACAATCAATATGTCAAAATTCCGCAATTGGGCAATGTTGTTATTGAGGATAATGTTGATATTGGGGCAAATACGTGCATAGACCGTTCAACTTTGGGGTCTACCATTATTCGCAAGGGGGTCAAATTGTGCAATTTTATACAGATAGCCCATAATTGCGAAATTGGTGAAAATACGGTTATGGCGGCGCAATGTGGTGTTTCCGGCTCTACAAAAATCGGAAAAAATTGTATTTTTGGCGGACAAGTTGGGGTCAATTGGCATCTTACTATTGGCGACAATGTGCAAGTGGGGGCACAATCTGCCATTAGCAACAATGTTAAAGACAATGCGGTGATGCTTGGAACGCCTGCCTTTAACGCATCAGATTGCATTAAATCCTATGCGATGTTTAAATTTTTCCCAAAATATGTTGAGCGGATTGAAGAGTTGGAAAGAGAAGTTAAAAAACTGAAAGAACAGAAGCATAAATAATTGTAAATGAATATATTATGAAAAAAACACTGTCATTTTTTGTAATTTTTTTATCCGTTTTTGCAATTTATGCACAAAATGTTGATATTCAAGGAATTACAATGGAAAATAAAATTTATCAAGATTTTGTGTTAGGGATGAATGTGGAAAAAGCGGGTGAAAATTTTTCATTGCCTATCATTGATTTGCGTTCGGGCGAGCAATTGGTGCTTAACTTTGACCAAGAGAGCGAGTTACCGCACTATTTTAAATATACATACATTCATTGCACTTATGATTGGCAGCCGAGTCCTAATTTGCAGACTTACCAATATTTATCGGGCTTTATGCAGGGCGATATAACGGATTTTCAAAATTCATTTACCACTGTTCGTTCCTATATCAATCATCGTTTGTTGTTTCCCAATGATGATGTAGGTATCTTATTATCAGGCAATTACGTGTTGTATGTATATGAGGAGATGAGCGACAATAGCATACAGCCCATTTTGACACACCGCTTTACGGTAACGGAAAATTTGACCGAAATTGGCATAGAAGTAAAACGCTCAAGCAGCATCGCAGATAGAGATGCCAAGCAAGAATTGGCACTTTCGCTCAGCACAAGCAATTTTTCCGTTAATAATCCGCGTCAAAATTTAAGACTTGTTATCACTCAAAACGGGCGTTACGATAATGCTGTTACCGTGAGCAGCCCGACTACGGTGTCGCCGTCTTTGTTGCGGTTTAATAAACCCAATGAAATTGAATTTGAAGGAGGAAGTGAGTTTAGAGTGTTCAATATCAGAACTTTACGCACCACAATGGAGCATGTTTCGCGTCATGTTTTTGAAAATGGCGATATGCAAACTTATCTCGAAACGGACAAGCAGCGTGCTTATATGGCTTATGCAAATGAGCGGGATATTGACGGTTGTTATTTTATTGCTGCCGATGACGGTTTGTCCATTCCTTCGGTTGATGATTACGTATTAAACAGAAAAACAAAGACTTACACAAAAACAGACAATACTATCCACTCGCCCGAAGCGGACTATACTTTTGTGCATTTTTCTTATTGGTGTGACCCGCTGCCGAATAAAGATATTTATGTTTGGGGCGAGTTAACCAATTGGAGTTTTATCCCTGCTGCAAAAATGACTTTTTCGGAATATAAACACCGCTGGGAGAGTACGCTTTTTTTGAAAACAGGCTATTACAACTACACCTACATTGCGGTCGATAAAAACACAGTCCTTGGCTCGTACATGTACACCGAAGGCAGCCACTGGGAAACAGAAAATAGATATGTTGTTATCGCTTATTATCATGGCGACGGCTTGCAATATGACAGAGTAATTGGATATAAACAACATTTTTCAGGCAACGAAAACTATTGATATACAATAATTTATACAATTTAAAAATAATTTTTCAGATGAAAGTAAAAATAAATACGCAAGAATACGATTTAACTGCTAATTCAAACATAATGAGTGCATTACACGCAGTTGGCATCGAACAAATGGCAGGCATTGCGGTGGCGGTCAATCAAAAAGTGGTATCCAAAGCCCAATGGGAAAGCCAACAGATTGAAGAAGGGGACGAAATTACGGTCATTAAGGCGGTTTGCGGAGGTTAAAAATGCGTCTTATTGTGGTCAGTTCGCCTGTTTTTTTGGCAAATGAGGCAACATTGCTCAACAAAATGTTTGCATTGGGGATGGAAATTTTGCATTTGAGAAAACCGAATGCAAGCGAAAAAGATTGTGCAGAACTGTTGGAAAATATTGATAATCAATATCATACACGGATTAGCATACATCAACATTTTCAACTTTGCAAGCGTTATTGTTTGAAGGGAGTGCATCTTAACAGTCGCTACTCTGATGCCAATGGTTTTGAGCATTTGGGGGTGAGTAAATCGTGTCATAATTTGTTGGAATTGAGCGATATTGATAAATTTGAGTACGTATTTTTAAGTCCGATTTTTGACAGCATTTCAAAGCAAAATTACAAAAGTGCATTTACGGAGAAGGATTTACAAAAAGCGAAGTCTAATTCATTGATTAACAGAAAAGTAATAGCATTAGGAGGCGTTAATTCAGCCACTTTTCCTCTCCTCGAAGCAATGGGTTTCGGAGGGGGGGCTGTTTTGGGGGCTATATGGAATAGCAAGTCGCCTGTGGAGAGTTTTAAACATTTGAAAATGTTATGATTACAAAAGAACAATCGGCATTGATACATTTTGAATTTATTTCGCATTCATCAGACCGCTTTTCGCATTTGCAAGGGATTGAAATGGCGTTAAAAGGTGGTTGCAAATGGATACAGTTAAGATGTAAAGACTTGAAAAACAATGAGATACATAAAATCGCTTTAAAAGTTAGAAAATTATGCACTCACTACAAAGCCGTTTTTATTGTCAACGATTTGCCGGAAATGGCATTAAAAACACAAGCAGATGGCGTCCATTTGGGGAAAACGGATATGCCCCTTGAAAATGCAGTGCAAACATTTGGTAATCAATTGATTATAGGTTATACTTGCAATACTTTTGAAGATATTTTGCATGCTCAAAAAACGGGTGCAGATTATGCAGGAGTGGGACCTTTTAAATGGACAAAAACCAAGCAAAATTTGAGTCCAACAATAGGTTTGGCTGGCTATCAACAAATGGTTGAGCAATGTCGGCAGCACAATATCAAACTGCCTCTTATCGCAATCGGAGGTATCAATTTATCCGATATTGAAAAAATTATGCAACAAGGAATGACAGGAATTGCAGTTAGTAGTTTGATACTCAATGCTGTAAATCCAATTTTTCAGACACAACAAATTGTCAATATATTAAATAAAAATAAATCATAATTCATTGAATATAAGTAAAATATAAAATAATGGAAAAATTAAACATAGCAGGAAAAACATTTCATTCAAGATTTTTTTTAGGGACAGGCAAATTCTCTTCTAATGAATTGATGTCCAAAGCAATAATAGCATCCGAAACAGAAATGGTAACGGTCGCTTTGAAGCGGATTGAATTAGACAATAGTATCTCAGATGACATGCTTAATCACATCATTGACAAGCAATTACAACTTTTACCTAACACTTCCGGCGCCAGAGATGCCAAAGAAGCCGTTTTTGCAGCACAATTGTCAAGAGATGCTTTTGAAACCAACTTTGTAAAATTGGAAATTCACCCCGACCCGCGTTACCTTTTGCCCGACCCCATAGAGACGCTCAAAGCAACAGAAGAGTTGGCAAAAGATGGCTTTATTGTGTTGCCTTATATACAGGCAGACCCTGTTTTGTGCAAGCGTTTAGAAGATGTAGGAACGGCTGCCGTAATGCCATTGGGTGCCGCCATAGGGACAAATAAAGGTTTGAAAACAAAGGATATGTTGCAAATTATTATCGAACAAAGCAATGTGCCTGTGATTGTTGACGCAGGTATTGGCGCTCCCTCGCATGCCGCACAAGCCATGGAAATGGGAGCCGATGCGGTCTTAATAAATACCGCCGTGGCTATCGCCAATGACCCTGTCGCCATGGCAACCGCATTCAAATTAGCCATCGAAGCCGGCAGAATAGCATTTGAGGCTCACTTGCCCCCACAATGCCAACATGCACAAGCAAGTAGCCCCTTGACAGGATTTTTAGGGTGAAAAATTTGCATTTTTGAATAAAAACGTTCTAAAAAATGATTTTTTTTTAATTGAAAATTGAAAATTGAGAATTACCTTACGTTTTTATTCTAAAATGCAAAAAAAAAATCTACATCTCTACACTCTGCACTCTGAAAGAACGCAACCCCTTTTATCGCTGCAAAAAAATATAAAGCCCAAAAGTTCAGACAAAAAAAAACTTTAAAAAAAAAATTCTCATTGATTATCAACAAATTATAAAATAATTGCAATTTTTTTTTCGCAAAATTAATTTTTGTGTTGAAAAAATGTGTACTTTTGCAAAGACCTTAACTTTGGGACTGCAAAAGTCCATTGTTTTGAGTTTTTTAAGTTCTCGAACATTTTGAAGAAGATATAAAGAAAAAAGAATATACATATTAAATCAAAAGATATAGGGGGTACACAGCCCCTTTTTATCAATACAAGACACACGTTATGAAAAGATATACACTGATATTTAGTCTGATACTTGCATTAGGTAGTACTTATTCGCAAGAATTTGTTAATAAATTTGTTACTTTGGACACGGTACTCTTATTACCTACAGAAAAACTTGTAAGTCAAAGTAGCGTTCAATGCGCATTATGGGAAGATACCATAGTGTTTTTTAATTATGATGCAAAGTATGATAAAGATACAATTAAGTTTTATTTTTTAGAGGTAAACACCTACCAATGTCGTACAAAAAAAATGGTTATTTGCGGTTTGGCAAAAGATTTGGCAAATGATAATACTTCATACATAGACTGTTTTGCATATAATGGGAGACACATTGTACTTGGTTATTCTCAAAGACTGTGGTTATTTGAAATAAAAGATGATACTTCATTTATGCTATTACAAACAATCCCAGAAAACTGGCAAAATCAAATAACAGCATTTATCGACGACTCATATTTAATACAGTCAAATGTTTATTACAGTCAACCTATACCTGCATATATAAAAAAGATTGGGGTTAATACTTTTGAATGGCAATTTGATAATTCGCAGAAACAATCGGAAAGTTTTTTACAAATCAAGTATATGCATCCGATATTTGGTTATTTTTCCCCACGTCATTTTTTGGATGTAAAATATGGCAAAATATTGTTGACTAATCGAACTACGTACTCCGCTACCATTTTCGATGATAATTTTGCTAAAGATTCTCAAATTGAAACAAAAAAAAGAGGTTGGATAGAAATGAATGCAAAAAAGATACAAAAGATTACAGATAAATACGATAAGCATGATGCAGGAGCGATTATAGCAGAAGTGAGCAAATATATACCTAAAATTTCGCAGTTGATTTGGGGATATTTTCTTGATTCTAACAAAATCCTTTTAGCATATCAAACGCCTGAAGATGGAGATATCCCCAAAGTTTTTATAGATATTTGGACAAAAAACGGAGAGAATTGGGTTTTGGACAAAGAGAATATTGAAGATATTATTCATTTCCAACCTGAAAATGGATGCCTTCGCAGGCAGTCTTTTGGCTTGTCATTTTTATCCGGCTATCAATATCTTTTCACCGAATCTAAAGTTTTTGTTTTTCAACATCGTGGGACAAACGTTAATCCTATTGACATGAATGCAAAACAGTTTTATGCAGCAAAGAATAAGTTTTATTTAGAAAATGGCTCGTCAGTCCTTAATATTTATGTTTTTTCTCATTCTTTTTAAAATTTATTAAAATGCGATACATAATTTTATGTTGCCTCTGCTACACCTGCATATCTATTCCTGCCCAAAATACAAAAATGTTAATACAGGATATTTACAACAATGATACGCTGTTACCACAGAATAAAAAGTATATGATTTTATACTATGAAGACGGATATTGTACGGCATGCTCAAAAATAATTTACGAAATTTGTAATTCATATATAAAAAAGCAGCCAGAAATCGTTTTTTTTGCACTTTGTAAAATGGAAACATATAGCGTATTATCTGCAATTACAAACAAATCTACTGTTATGCATTTGCTAAACGAAGATGTACCTGTCTTTTTTGATGTGAAAAAAAGCAATACAAAACTTATCTACAAAAAAATGAAAATAAAAAAAATACCATCATTAATATTAGTAAATTTTAAGAAAAAAACCGTCTTTAAAGTGCTTGATTTTGATGCCCTTTCTTCCCCTGCTTCCTTTTGTACCCCACTTTCAGATATTTTTAGAGATTTTTTTGATATACTTGATTAAAAAAACGTGGCATAAGAGAGCAGAAAAAAGCGTCAAAAGATTTCTGCTCACCGAAAACCACGCTTTTTAGAGTGGAGAGTGTAGAATGTCCAAATTTTAGAACATTTTTATCCAAAAATGCAAAAAAAAATAGAAAAATCTAAAATCGTAAATCTAAAATCGTAAATCTACACTCTACACTCTACACTCTGAAAAAAAGTTTTTTAATTTTTAATTGATTTTTTTGTGTATTTTTGCATTTATGTAAATCAAATTTGATATAACAAAGTAATATTACATAAT
>JAISTU010000082.1 GCA_031272415.1 Bacteroidales bacterium
TTTCCTTGATAATGAGCATATTATGATTTATAACATCTTTAATAAATTTAATAAAAAGGCATAATACGTCCATGCTTTTAATTTTTAGTTGATAATTTTTAATTGTCTCCGCAGTGGAGGTCGTAACTCCTTGATTATCAACAACTGGGGGGGGGGGGGACGACATTTAACTCCCTGATAATCAGGAAGTTAAGCAAACTTCGGTTGCTCGCTACAGCCCCTTTTTGCCTCCACAAATTGCTGTAAATCAATGTTTTACATGCATTCCTATTGTCTTCGACTTTTGTCATTTCTTCAACATTTCTATACATTTGAAAAAAATTACCTTGACAACATCGTCAAGCCTTTTGCAAAGATACACTTTTTTTCGATACAAAACTCATTTTTTGAAAAATAATTGCAAAATTTTATAATTCATTGATTATCAGTGATGATTTTTTTTATTTTCGAGTCAAAAACAACAAAAAGCGGCTATTTTAGGTCAAAAAAATGCAAAATTTTCTCCACTTTTTGCAATGATTTTGGGATTTGAGGATTTTTTTTAATTGTATGAATTTTGATTTTCGTATGAGTGATGTGGTTATTATGATTTTAAAATTGTCTGAACGGATTTTTCATAAGATTTATATGATTGGCAAGATTAAAATAATCACAAAAATCATACAAATCATTCCAAATCACAGTTCAGACAAATGCAAAATAATAGAAATATCTAAAATCGTAAATCTAAAATCTCTTCACTCTCCACTCTGAAAAAAACGGTTTTTTAATTTTTAATTGACAAAATTGTGTATCTTTGTAAATTAGTTAAAAAAAAAATTATTTTATATAAAATTAAAAAAAATCCTTTTATGAAAATATTTAGAATAACAGTTTTGTCAGTAATGCTGACAATGGGCGTAGTAGGAAATATCTTGGCGCAAAACGGACATTTATCATCATCTCAAAGAGAAATGATGACCCAAAAAGTGCAACAATTGACAGACGCACAACGGCAACAATATTATCAAAAAATACATGCCAGAGTGCCTTCAAAGGAAATTTTGCAACAAAGAATGGCAAAAGCAAGCACAACTACTCAAAAAATACCGCAACACAAAAGCAATGGCGTACAAATGCCGGATAAATTTTGGTTTCCGGGTGAATTTGAGGAAGTGCAAGCCATTTTGATTACATGGTCTTACTATCATTTACGGTCTGATATTTTGCCAAACACTATTGAATATGTTGAGCCGATTACGGACTCATTAGGTTGGGGCGACAATGATGCTATTGTGCCTTATCTTTCGCTCATTGACACTTTTAATAATTCACGTTTGCCGATTATTCAGGCTAAATTAGCCGATGCTATACAGCAAGGTGGTGCAGAAGTGTGGATAAATTTAGTCAATGCAGAAGATACGCTCGTTGTGAAAAAATATATGAGAGACCACAACTGTGCATTGACCAATTATCGCTTTTTTATCAATCATGTTAATTCATTTTGGTATAGAGATTGCGGACCTATTGGTTTCTACTATTCTGATAATGACAGTGTTGCATTTTTGGATTTTGAATATTATCCCGGACGGGCGTTAGATGACCAAATTTCACAACGCATTGGAGAACAGACAAATACGCCTGTCTATGCTACCACATTGGCAATGGAGGGAGGCAATGTACTTTTGGACGGCACAGGCATGCTGGCGACTTCCGATATGGTTTATTACGGCAATATGGAAACGACAGGACAAGTGTTTATTAACGCAGCCGGCGATTTTGAATATATACAAAAAACAGCACTCACGGCAGCACAAACAAAGGATTCTTTGATGCACCTTTTTGGATTGGATAGAATAAAAGTGTTGCCATATTTGCACAATGACGGAGGCACCGGGCATATTGACCTTTATGCAAGTATGTGGGACGAAAATAATTTTGTATTTACGCAATATCCGACCGATATGTCTTCGCAAGTAGATTACACTATTTCAGCCAAAAATGTTGATACTCTGCTTAATATGTATTCGTTTCATGGACAAAAATACAGAGGCAGGAATATTCCTTTGCCCAAAAAAGACAATAGCAAATGGTACACCTCAAGCAATGATTTTGAGCGATATACGCGTACATATAGCAATAGTACTATTGTCAATGATGTAATTATTCAGCCTGTTTTTTCAAGTTCGACTTATGGTGCTGTGGCATGGGATGAGGCGGCTTTGCAGATTATCAGTCAGCGTTTTCCGGGTTATAAAATAATTCCCATAGATATACGTGGGGAGCAGGTCAATGATGATGGCGGTTTTGACGGCACGGGAGGTGCCATTCACTGCATTACCAAGCAAATACCTGCTCAAAATCCAGTCCGTATTCTGCATGGTGCAATACAAGACTATGCAGGCGATTACAACGGAAATTTCAATATTGAGGCAATCATAACCAATCAAAGTGGCATCGCATCGGCGACTTGTTTTTGGAGAGTAAAAGGAGATACAATATTTAATCCATTGATTATGAACAACATAGGTGGAGATACTTTTTCGGTTTTATTGGACAGAACGGCTTATCTTGCTGCCCCTGATACGATTGAATATTACATTTCGGCGACTTCTAATAATGGAAAAACTATCAATAAACCTTTCCCTGCACCGCGAGGATTTTATACATTTTTTCACGGACAAGGGACAAGCCAACAACCGGAGCCTGATGTTTATGATTTAATGAATACATTGGACGCTCCTAAATTTGCACAACCTATTGAATTTAAAGCAGGACAATTTTATCCAAATCCTGCTACTAAAACAGCCCATATAGCCATTGAAGAAGTTGAAAATTCACAACTTACTATTACTGTGATAAATATGTATGGACAAACGATTTATCAGCAATCAGTAGATTTGGAATATTCGGATAATATTTTCCTACTCAATACATCATCTTTTTCATCAGGTTTTTATCATGTTGTTTTTCAAACAAACAACGGAAAAAGTTGCGTAAGAAAATTAGTTGTTCTATAGAGATAAACGTTAATATTTGCAACGGGGGACAAGCACACCACTTGTCCCCTGATTTTTTTGTGCGAAGTAAAATTCTAAAATTAAACAAACTGCCAATGCGAATCTAATCACAATAGTTTCTAAAATTTTGCGTTATATATTTTTAACGATTGTAAAAATATCAAATCAATCAAAATAAATTTGCATTAAAAAGAACATTATGAGCAAGAAAGATAATAATAAAATCATTTTATATCAAGACGATAACGGAATAACAAATGTGTCCGTGCGATTTTCTGATGAGGATTTGTGGCTTACGCAAAAGCAGTTGGCGGAAATCTATGATACTACGCAACAAAATGTAAGCCAGCATATTGACAGCATATTGCGTGATGGCGAACTGCTTGACGGGGCAACTCACAAGAAAATCTTGTTAGTTCAAACCGAAGGTAATCGGCAGGTACAACGACAAATTGACCACTATAATCTTGATATGATTATCGCTATTGGTTATCGTGTTCAGTCGCAGATTGCTACGCGATTTCGGCGTTGGGCTACACAGCGACTACACGAGTATATTCAGAAAGGTTTTGCAATGGACGATGAGCGGTTGAAGCAGGGTGGCAATCGTTATTTTCGCGAACTTTTGCAACGCATTCGGGACATTCGTTCTTCGGAACGCAATTTTTATCAACAAGTTACCGATATTTATGCCACTTCGGTAGATTACGACCCGCGAGCCGATTTGACAAAAGTGTTTTTCGCTACCGTGCAAAACAAACTGCACTTTGCCGTTCACGAACATACCGCCGCCGAAGTGATTTACGACCGCGTTGATAGCGACAAGCCAATGGTTGGAATGACCAATTTTATTTAAAGGAAAATATATCACAAAAGACGATGTGAAAATTGCTAAAAACTACCTTTCGGAAATCGAATTGCAGCGGCTGAATTTGCTTGTTTCGCAGTTTTTGGAATTTGCCGAATTTCAAGCATTGGAACAAAACCCAATGACAATGTGTGCATGGATAGAGGAATTGGACAGGCAAATTTTGCACAACAAGCGAAAATTGCTGACCGAAAAATATCTCACGCACAGGCAATAGAAAAAGCAGAAAAAGAATTTGAAATTTATCGCGCCAGAGAAATGCGACTGCTCGAAAGCGATTTTGATAAAGCAGTAAAACAATTAAATAAGAAATAATTTATGTCAAAAACAGTATTAAAAAAAAGAACTTTTATCGCTCACAAAAGAGCAGTTGGTTGAGCAAATTTTGGATTTGTACAGCAGAAACCGACTGATAAATATCCCCTCCCTTTTTTATCAATTAAAAATTAAGAGAGTATGCGTGAGAAAATGGGCGCAAGGAGGAAGAAAATAAGAGCAAAATTGAGAGTGATTTTCATTTTTTAGAACAAATTTCTCCCAAAATGAAAAAAAATCTACACTCTACACTCTAAAAAACCGTTCCGGCAGGTACACATTTTCAATATTTTCATCAATGGCAGGGCGAAAAAGTGGGGCAATTTCTCGGGGCGTAAAACCCGCTATGCCACAACCGATTTCTGTTACCAAAAATTTGAGTTCAGGGTGTGCTTTGGCAAAGAGCAAAAAATCATCCACGTAGGGTTTGATGGTTTCTACGCCTCCGTGCATGGTCGGAATTGCGTAAGATTTACCTTGCAAACCAACACCTTTCCCCCACTCTGCTCCAAATTTTTGAAACGCTAATGCAGCCGCACCACCGCCATGAAAACCTTCTAAATTGCTGCCAAAAACAAAAATTTCATTCTCGCCCAACTCATTTATCCATTTATTTGAAATACGTTTTTCCATAATATGTTGATATTGTGATATTTATAAATTATGTTTTTTCATTACCTTTTTCATGCACAATTTGTGCCATTAGGTCGCCTTCCGCCACTAACTTATTGTTAACAAATGCTTTACTGCTCATGTGTACCAGCCCAAATCGAACAGGTTCCAAAAGTTTGAGTTCATACACCAAAGTATCACCCGGAACGACTTGTTGTCGCCAGCGTACATTGTTCATTTTGAGAAAATAAGTAAGATAATTTTCGGGGTCAGGCACTTGTTTTAGCACCAAAATACCGCCCGTTTGTGCCAATCCTTCCATTATCAACACGCCCGGCATGACAGGTTTATCGGGGAAATGTCCAACAAAAAACGGCTCATTCATGGTAACATTTTTCACACCCACAATGCGGTCGCTTTCTATTTCAATAATTTTATCAATTAACAAAAACGGCGGGCGATGAGGTAACAACTTTTTTATATCCTCCATCGACAAAAGTGATGGTTTTTGCGGGTCAAAATGCGGAGTTTCTTTGTCTTTTTTGATGTGATTTGCCAACATTTTAGCAAATTGTGTATTGGCAGCATGTCCGGGACATTTGGCAATAATATGTGCCTGCACAGGCTGTCCGATAAGTGCCATATCTCCCAGTAAATCAAGCAATTTATGTCGTGCAGATTCGTTATCAAAAAGCAATTTTACATCTCCTAAAATTCCTTTTTCGCTAACATTTATATCTTTTTTGCCAAAGAAATCCCCAATTTCTTCTTTTTCACTTTCCGAAACAGGTCTATCCACATATACAATTGCATTGCTTATATCGCCTCCTTTGATAAGATTGTGCTGTATCAATGGCAAAATTTCATGCAAAAAACAAAATGTACGACAAGGTGCAATTTGAGCCTTAAAATCCTCAATATCATTTAATTCCGCATATTGAGTGGATAAAACGGGAGTATGATAATCTACCGTAACGGACAATCTGAATTTATCGGCAGGAATGGCAATCAATTCGATATTATTCTCAACGTCTTGATAACGAACAACATCTGTTAATTTATAAACATCTTGTTCATCCTCTTGCGGGGCTATTCCTGCTTCCTCCAAAAGTTGGACAAAAGGCTGCGCACTGCCGTCTGCAATGGGAATTTCTTCGCTGTCAATTTGGATTAAAATATTATTCACTCCGCAGCCCGACAAGGCAGATAATAAATGTTCTACTGTCCGAACTGCATTTCCTTTGCTGTTTTTCAAAGATGTTCCCCGTGCAGTATCAAAAACATTGCCTGCTATGGCTTCTATTAAAGGTTTTCCCTCTAAATCGGTACGCTGAAAACGGATGCCTTCGCCACATAAAGCAGGCAAAAGCGTGATAGTAACATCTTTGCCCGTATGTAATCCTTTTCCTGTATAAGTAATTGATTTTGAAATAGTTAATTGTTTCATATTTAGTAAATAATTTATTTCAATTTTATTTTTTGACCTATCTGTAAAATACTGTTTTCATTAAGATGATTGACTTTATATAATACATTGACATTGACACCATAACGCCGAGATATGGCGAACAATGTATCCCCTTTTTTAACGATATGGTAAGTGGCTTTGGAAGTAGATTTTGACGTAGAAGTTGTTGATTTAGGAGCAGTTACGGCACTTTCTAAATCATCTTCTGACGCATCTGTATTTGCCGTATCGCCCACCCATTGACCGTCAGCCAAATAATCTTTTTTCAATCCAAATTTATTTTTGACCACCAACAAAGTGTCTGCCCAAAGTGTTCCTTTTGTAAAGTCTATCAACACATTAGGATTAAAATGTTTATATAAAAAACGTGTTTCAAAATGCAAATGTTCTGTTGTGGCTCTGCCTGTTCTGCCAGCCAAACCGATGGGCTGTCCTGCTTTAACCATACTGTCTTGATTAACAAGCACTTTTGAAAGATGTGCATACAGTGTTTCCAAACCATTTTCGTGCCTCAAAATGACCACATTTCCATAGCCTGCATGAAGATAGCGTGCAATTCTCACTTTTCCGTCCCATGCAGCAACAATTGTATCCCCTAATTGTTGCTTAATGTCTGTCCCTGAATGCATTCTACTGCCTCTCCAACCATAAGGAGAGATAACATTCCAAGTAGCAATACATGGAAAAACAAAAATATCCGCTCCTTCTACCAAAAGCGGTATTTCATAAATCGTATCGGGCTTAAAAAGACTGCCTGAAACGATAGTATAATCCGAATTCCATGTATTTTCATATATTAAATGGGCAGGAATATACACACTGTCAGGCTCTGATTTACAGCAAATTACCTGTAAACAACAACAAAATAATCCTACCTTTAAAATCAAATTTTTACTCAATGGTATGTACTTTTTTGTTAGTCGGGATAGCAAGATTCGAACTTGCGACCTCCTGCTCCCAAAGCAGGCGCGATAACCGGACTACGCTATATCCCGTTTTTTTGCGGAGAAGGGGGGATTCGAACCCCCGGTACCCTTTCGGATACGACAGTTTAGCAAACTGCTGGTTTAAGCCACTCACCCACCTCTCCTTTATATGATGATAGTTATCAAATTTTCTTAGGGTTTTACAAAGATACACATTTTTTTCAATTTTCAATTAAATTAAAAAAAATTTTTTTTTACTCTATCGCCCGTTTTGCATCAGTAAACAAAAATGTTTGGGTAAATTCCTGTATTTCATGCTTATTAATTTCTCTTTATTTTTAGCATTTTTTCTACTGCATTCCACACCATTTCTTGCGTAATACTTTCTACTGCCAAAGGATAGTAAGTCATTGTATACCACGCCTCCCATAAATGAGGGCTGATAACTTTTTGCATTCTATTGTAATCGTAAATTTCTACGGGACTTGTGCAAGTGAAAATAGCAACTGTTGGTATTTTTAGCCCCAAAGCAAAGTGCATCGCCAATGTGTCTCCTGTAATGACAAAACCGCACTGGGCTATATCGTACATATATTCTCTAATGGTTTCTCTTTCTTGAAAAAACCGCACTTTATAACCTTTATTGAGCAGATTTTCAGACAATTCCGTGTAGCCGTTCCAACGTTTTGTTTGCCACCTTTCACCTGCTCTTGCCTCTATGCCAACCAATAATGGGTCAAAAGTAGGATAGGTGTCTTCGGGCAATACATATTCTTCGCCAGTAAAAGTTTTCCCAATCATTTGGTAAAGATATTCTTGCACGCTACAAGTGGCATCATATTTCAATTTATCGGCAGTATCTTTGGAAAAACGCGAAATTAAACTTAAATCAAACCATGCTGAACTATCGTCAGAATACGTAATTTTTCCTTCCTGTGTTATATATGCACCTGTTATTTTTTTACATTTAATAAATGGCAGTATTTTCAACACATCCGCATCATCATCTAATGACAAAACAAGGTCAAAAAAATCATTCTCAAAAGTGGAAAATGTAATATCCTCAATCGCCAAAATGCGCTGTAATGCTGGAAAATTCGCAGGCAATACACATTTATTCTTTTGTGCCGTAATCCACGTAATTTGCTCATTCTTTAAAGCATGTAAAAGTACGGTTGTGCGTACTACATCGCCTGTTGCTCCGGTCTTGATAATCAATATTTTACTCATCTTTTTTTAATATTTTTTGTAACATATTTCCCAAATTGGAATATCCTAAATTGTGTGTATATTGGCTTATTTCATTGGCATAATCAATTGATTTTTTGGTAGTTATAATTTGCTCAATGGCTGGCAAAAGATGAGCAACTTCATTATTAGGCACAACAATTCCTGTTTTTTGAGGCTCAACCAATTCGGCAATACCTCCCACATCTGTTACAACAACAGGAATTTGAAAACCGTATGCCATCATTAAAATACCGCTTTGAGTACCCGAATAATAAGGCAACACAACTACATCTGATGCCTTAAAATAAGGCTCAACATTCTCATTATCAATAAATTTATTCACTAAAATAACTTTCTTTTCCAACTCAAAATGTTGTATAATTTTTTGATATTTTTCCATATCTTCATAATTTTCACCCACGACCAACAAGGTAGTATCAGGTATTTTTTTCAATAAATGTGCAAAAGTTTCTATCAAGCGGTCTAATCCTTTGTACGGACGGATTAACCCAAAAAAAAGTACCACATTTTCAGTCTTAATATCCAAGTGTTGTTTAGCAGACAAATTCGTAAAGCGATTGAGATTGTAACAATCATATATTGAGAGAGTTGTGGAAAAAATGGGCAACTTTGGAAAATCAATTTCTATCTGTTTTTTTATATATGCCGATTCACAAATAAAAGCGTCTGCATAACAGAGCGTTTTACGTGTAAAAAACTTATCAAACCACCTATTTTCATGTGAAATATAATTTTCTACCAAAAAAATAATTTTGGTTGATTTTAATTTTTTGCTGATTTTTTTTGCAATAAATCCCAAAGCAGGTCCAAAAAATGGCATCCACCACACAAATAGTACCCCATCAGGTTGCTCTTTTTTGATAATCTTAAAAGTTTTTATCCATGAAATCGGATTGACAGAGTTGAGTACGCGTCTGATTTTATTTGCATGCTCAAACGGTACAATTGCAGACTTGTCATATTGCGTAGTACCCGGAAAAAACACAGAAGGATACAGCAATGTGTATGACAAAGTATTTGTGTCATATCCTAATTGCGTTAAAGTTTGATGCAAATATGCCTCCACAAGCGCTTGCCCGCCTCGATAAGGGTATGCAGGTCCTATAATGATAATTCTTTGTTTATTGTCGCCCATTTTTAATACAATTTTGTTATGCAAAATACAAAGATACAATTTTTTTTCAATAAAAAAATTAAAAACTTTTTTTTAATTGAGAATTGAGAATTGAGAATTATTTTTTTTTTTACATTTTTGCACCTCCCTTGTCTGAACTGTGATTTGGAATGATTTGTGTGATTTATATGATTATTAAATCCTGCTAATCATATAAATCATTCGAAAATCAGCGGTTCAGACGGAAAATGTACAATTTTAGAACGTTTTTATCCCAAAATGCAAAAAAAATCTTCACTCTACACTCTACACTCTGGAATAAAATCAAAGTTCAGACAAACAATTTTTTTTTCTCAAAAAAAAGGGTATCTTTGTAAAAAGTAAATAAAGCAATAAAAATGGACACATGTAAAATGTATTATATTCTTTATTTTTCCAGCGGGTTAGCGCTGAAAGGGGGTGCTTTTGAGAAGACAAATTTAACTTCGGCTTGACTTCAAAAACAGCGTTTATAGATTTTTTTGTGCCATTTTATAACTGCTTTTGGACTTTTTGGCTCTTTTTTG
>JAISTU010000098.1 GCA_031272415.1 Bacteroidales bacterium
ACTCTACACTCTCCCAAGGCATATTTCCACAAAATGTTTATAAATTTGGGTTTGAATTTGGGCGGTATCTACGGGGTGGTTTAGTTCTTTTGCCAATGTTGTAACTCCTTTATCTACAAAACCGCAAGGGTTGATGTAGGTAAAATATTTGAGGTCAGTATTGGCATTGAAAGCGAAGCCGTGCATGGTAACAAATCGACTCGCTTTGACTCCGATGGCACAAATTTTCCTTGCATCAGCCGTGTTAGGAGAGAGCCATACTCCTGTCGCACCGGATAGTCTATGTCCTTGAATACCATATAGTTGAAGTGTCTTTATCACCGCTTCTTCCAATGCAAAAATGTACCCTTTGAGCGACAATTGCAATACCTCCAAATCCAAAATAGGATAGCCTACTATTTGTCCCGGACCGTGATAAGTTATATCTCCCCCGCGGTCAATGTGATGAAATGTAGCACCGATTTTATGTAGGAAGTCGCTGTTTATGAGCATATTACCTGCATTTCCATTTTTTCCTAATGTATAAACATGAGGATGTTGGCAAACAATAAATAATTGTTCTGTGTCATCGGTTAAGGGTTGAAAATTTGCTTTTTGGGCTACTTTTTTATCAAAAATGGCTTTTTGTTGCTCAAATGCTTGTGCATAATCCACCATTCCCCAATCAACGTATTGAATTTTTGTATTTTTGTTCATTTTTTTTGAATTTTTGAATGAATAAAACTTCTTTCAGCCATAAAAGAAGACCGAACTAAGGGCGCACTTTCTACACTGTCGAAACCCATTGCAAGGGCAGATTGTTTAAAATTTTCAAATTGTTGAGGTGTGATATATTGCTGAACCTCAATATTTTGACGTGTAGGTTGCAAATATTGCCCAATAGTAACCATATTGCAGCCCACAGAGCGGAGGTCGTGCAGCGTTTGCAACACTTCGTCTTCCGTTTCCCCCAAACCGACCATCAATCCTGATTTTGTAATCAACCCTACTGCCCCCGCTTTGGCAATCACATCAAGGCTGTTTTCATATTTGGCACGACTGCGAATTTGCGAAGATAAACGCTTAACAGTTTCCACATTATGTCCAAAAATATCAGGTTTTGACGCAAAAACAATTTGTAAATTGGCATCTATATTGTCAAAATCGGGGGTCAAAACTTCCACTATCGTTTGAGGATTGCGTTTTTTGACCGCTAAAATTGTATTTGCCCAAAAAGTAGCCCCTTTGTCGGCTAAATCATCCCTGTCAACGGAGGTAATGACGCAATGTTTGAGTTTCATAATGGCAATACTTTCGGACACTTTCTGCTGTTCGGACACATCCGGCGGCAGTGGTTTTCCGGTTGCGGTGGCACAAAATTTACATGCCCGCGTGCAAATATCTCCCAATATCATAAAAGTAGCCGTTCCCATGTTCCAACATTTGCACATATTGGGGCATTTCCCGCTACTGCAAATGGTATGCAAATGGTTAGTTTCCACTATTTTTTTAACTTCGGCATAATTTTCGCCTCCTTCTAATTTAATTTTTAACCAATCGGGTTTTCTTTGCATAATTTATTCTTTTTCAGGCTTTTCGGTAGATTGTTTACTCGTTTTTTTAATCCATTTGAAAGCATTGATAAAGGCTTCTATCCAAGGGGAAACCTCATCATTACGCTCGGCAGGATAATGCGCCCATTGCCAACTATAAACTGCCCTTTCTAAATGGGGCATAATGGCAAGGTGGCGTCCGTCATGACTGCAAATTGCCGCCGCATTGTACGCAGACCCGTTAGGATTGCCCGGATAGCCTGAATAACTGTACTTTACAGGAATATGATATGCCGACTCTGCCTCCGGTAAATCAAATTTCCCTTCTCCATGTGCTACCCATATTCCCAAACGACTGCCAGCCAATGAAGACAACATAATAGATTGATTTTCAAGTATATCTACATTTAAAAAGGCAGATTCAAATTTATGAGAATCATTGAGCAACATTTTGGGCTGTATTTGATGTTCGGGATAAATCAATCCCAATTCCACCATCAATTGGCAACCATTGCAAACACCGAGACTGAGTGTATCCGTGCGGGCAAAAAAGCGTTCTAATGTATTCTTAGCCTGTTGATTAAACATAAACACACTTGCCCAGCCTTTTGCCGAGCCTAAAACATCCGAATGCGAAAAACCGCCCGGAAAAACAACCATTTGAACATCATCCAATGTCTCGCTCCCGTTCATAATATCGCTCACATGCACATCTCTAACCACAAATCCTGCCGCAAACAAAGATTCCGCCATTTCGCGGTCTCCATTGGTGCCTTTTTCACGTATCAATGCCGCTATAATGTTGTGCCTGAGGGCAATAGGAAGTTTATAATCACTCAATTGACCTTTAAATTGACGCGGAAAACGGAAGACAAGTTCTTGATTTTTAAAATTATCATACCGCTCGGTCGCTTTTTCTTTGCCACTTTGCAAAATATCCAACTGATAAGACGGCTCATACCACGCATCTCGCAATTTATCAATATCAAATGAAAATTGTTGCTCATCTTTTCTTAAATACAAAGTTTGATGATGACTGTCGCCGTTAATTGTCGCAATATCAATATAATGCACATTGTATGTGTCCAAAATCGTTTCCGCCAAACTATCATCTTTGACCTGAATTAAAAGTGCCGATTTTTCTGAAAACAGCACTTTTTCCAACGATTTTTCGGGAAATGCAGATAAATTTACATCCAAACTGATTCTATTATCCGCAAAAGTCATTTCCAAAAGGGCGGTAATCATGCCTCCTGCCGAAATATCATGCCCTGACAAAATCATATCTTTTTGTATCATTTTTTGAACGGCAGCAAATACATTGGCAAAATATGGTGCATTTTTGATAGTCGGTGCAACATCGCCTAACATGCTGATAGTCTGTGCATAAGCGCTGCCCCCAAGATGAAAATTATCGCATGACAAATCAATATACAATATTTTTGTATAATGTTTCAATTGCAACACAGGCGATACCGTTTTGCGGATATTTGCAACCTCAGCCACCGCCGAAACAATTAAAGTGCCCGGAGAAAGTACCTTTTGACCATCGGGATATTTTTGGGTCATAGAAAGGGAGTCTTTGCCGGTAGGAATGTTGATACCCAATTGAATAGCAAATTCGGAGGCGGCTTTTACTGCCTCGTATAATCTTGCACTTTCGCCCTCATTATTACACGCCCACATCCAATTGGCACTCAAAGAAACTGACGGCAAACCGCCCTCAATCGGTGCCCAAATAATATTGGAAAGTGATTCTGCTATGGACATTACAGAGCCGGCAGCAGCATCAATTAAGCCTATGGCAGGTGCATGACCAATCGAAGTGGCTATCCCCTTTTCACCCAAAAAGTCCAAAGCCACAACTCCAACATCATTGAGTGGCAATTGTAAAACTCCGCAACATTGTTGATGTGCGACTTTGCCCGTAATGGAACGGTCTACTTTGTTGGTTAGCCAATCTTTGCAACCGACAGATTCTAATTTTAATACATTTATAATTTGTTCTTCTAAGGTTTTTTGCGATATTTTAACTTCCTCAAAATCAATCTTTTGTGTAGTATCATAAATTACTGTTTTGGGAGGATTGCCAAACATATCTTCCAATTTTAAATTAATGGGTGTGCTGTCTTTGTCTTTGAAAATCAATTGATGAGTACCTGTTACCTTTCCTACTACATACATAGGAGCATTTTCGCGACGAGCAATCATTTCCAAAAGTGGCAAATCTTTTTCTTTGACAATCAAACCCATCCTTTCTTGTGATTCATTGCCAATAATTTCTTTTGCAGATAAAGTTTTATCCCCGATAGGCAATTTTTGAATATCAATTTCGCCTCCGGTAGCCTCCAAAAGTTCGGATAAACAGTTCAAATGACCGCCCGCACCGTGGTCGTGTATGGAAATAATCGGATTTTTTGATATTTCTGTCAAACTTCTAATTACATTGAAAACTCTTTTTTGCATTTCAGGATTAGACCTTTGCACAGCATTGAGTTCAATGGAGGACGCAAATTCTCCTGTTGCCACCGAAGACACCGCACCGCCGCCCATGCCAATACGGTAATTATCACCTCCTAAAACAACCACTACATCTCCTTTGGATGGCTCTTTTTTAAACGCATGCAATTTATTGGCATATCCAATGCCCCCTGCCAACATAATTACCTTATCATAACCGTAATTGTGCCCATTTTCTTGATGTTCAAAGGTGAGCAATGAGCCACAAATCAAAGGCTGTCCGAATTTATTGCCAAAATCGCTGGCACCGTTAGAGGCTTTTATCAATATTTTTTCGGGCGATTGATACAGCCAAGGACGTTCTTTAAAATAATTTTGCCATTCACAAGCGGGATTTAAACGCGGATAGGAAGTCATATAAACGGCTGTCCCCGCCATCGGAATGCTACCTATACCGCCTGCCATACGGTCTCTGATTTCACCCCCGGAGCCGGTCGCTGCCCCATTGAAAGGCTCAACAGTTGTCGGAAAATTATGTGTTTCCGCCTTCAAAGAAATCACCGTGTCCATCTCTTTGGGGTAAAAAGCAGAAGGTCTATCGGCATACAAAGGCGCCAATTGCAAAGTCGTATCGCCCTCCACAAATGCTACATTATCTTTATATGCCGACACTAAACGGTTAGGATTTGCCTTTGAGGTTTGCTTTATCATGTCAAAAAGCGACTTCTCGCAAGGCACACCATCAATAATAAATTGTCCATTGAATATTTTATGACGACAATGCTCGGAATTGACCTGCGAAAACCCAAATATTTCAGAATCAGTCAATTCTCTGCCCAATTGGGTAGATAAATTTTCTAAATAAGATATTTCATCTTTGCTCAATGCCAAGCCTTCTTCCTTTGTATATGTCTCAATATCAGAGATATACTGCACCGGTTGGGCTTGCATATTTTGTTCAAAAATATTTTGTTGCAAATCTGTATAAACCTCTTCCAACATGGGGTCATATTGCAAAAGGGCTTGTTTTTTTGCCTCTTCTATGGGCAAATCGGGGCAAATAATTCTAAAAACTTCAATACGTAAAATATCCGTTAATCCGATGTTGTGCGTAATTTCTACAGCATTTGTACTCCAAGGAGTAACCATTTCATGTCGCGGACCGATAAAAATTCCTTGTAAACTCTTTTCAGTCCGATAGTCTGCATTTGAGAACAACCAAATTAACTTTTTAACATCTTCATTTGAAAATGTCTTTTTGCTTTCAACAGCATAAATTTCTGCATTTTTTGAAAAAAAAGTAAGCATTCTGAATGATTTTATTAAATGTTCTACAAAAATACATATTTTTTTGGATTATTCCGCATTTTTAAGAAAAAAAAGTGATTTTTTTTAATTGAGAATGGAGAATTATTTTTTTTGCATTATCTGAACTTTGATTTTGAATGATTAACATGATTTGTGTGATTATCTAAAATCAAAATAATCACATCAATCATACGAAAATCATAGTTCAGACAATATAAGTAAAGACGTTGCACGCAACGTCTCTACACTCTACACTCTACACTCTCCACTCTCCACTCTCCACTCTACACTCTGTAATAAAATCAAAATTCAGACAAGTTTTATAAAATATTGATTATCAATTAAATAACTCAAAAAAAATGCACCTCAAAAACATCGCAAAAAATCGTATAAAATATTGATTATCAAATTTTTATGTTATTTTTTTCAAAAAAATATTTTTTGCATATTTAGACCCCAAATTTGTCGCTTTTTTTTGGTGGTCTTTGGCTTGTAACTTCCTGATTATCAGTGAGTTTGAAAAAATGGGACATTTTTTCTTGAAAATGGGACATTTTTTGAAAAATTTATATTAAATTGAGTATCAATAAATTATATGCATTTTTCAAAAAAATCAAAA
>JAISTU010000109.1 GCA_031272415.1 Bacteroidales bacterium
TTTGCGAGTAAATCTACGCGGTTAAATTTGTCAAATTCGGTTTCTTTATTGCTCTCACTTTCAATAATTTCCTGAATTTTAACATCTTCTTCCAGCAACACGCTCAAAAGTCCTTCCAAAACGACAAAATTTTCTTTTTGTCTTAAAATTTTCTTTACTGCCCAATCAAAACTAATGTAAGTTCCCATATTTATATCTTTTTTTAATGTTAAATAATGTTTTACAAAAATACACTTTTTTCATTACAAACGAAAAAAAACTTTCATTGCTATTGAAAGAAGTTTATCTTTTTAACTAAATTTGAAAAAAACTATATAAAATTATTAACGTTTATAGTGCTATTTTATTATGAATTTTGGAAAATTATTTCTTCCATTTCTACTGAAAGATTTTTTGATATAGAGAAGTTTCAGGAGTCGAACCTGAAATTACCTCACCGGAGACTTCAACAATGCAAAGGCTTAATCCCCTGTATGAAACCCTATTGAATTTTGTTTTTTGACCAAAGATTCATCGTGGCAATAGGATATAAGTTGCTCAAAATCAGTTTCTTTTCCGAATAAAATGCTATTTACGGTACATTTTCGGGCAATATTTTCGATTTGACCTCCGCTGAAATCAAATTGTTGTGCTAAAGAGAGTGCATTTTCCTGCGAAATGGACGGCAAAATGGACTGCCAAATAGCACTTTTTGCATACGAATTAGGATTGTGAAACTCAATTTTGTACAAAAATCGCCGCTCAAATGCCTTGTCTAAATTTTGCAATAAATTAGTTGTCGCTATCAAAATGCCGTCTAATTTTTCCATTTCCTGCAAAATAATATTTTGTATAGTATTTTCGGTTTGACCGCAGCCTTTACGTTCATTGCCTAAATTTTGACGCTTTGAAATGACCGCATCTGCCTCATTAAAAAGCAAAATTGGTGCTATTGCTGCCTCTTTGACTTTGGCTCTGTAACGGTCAAATACCTCTTTGATACGTTTTTCACTTTCTCCGAACCACATACTTTTGGTTTGAGAAATATCTACCAGCAGGATGTCGCGTCCTGTTTTTCTTGCCATTTGATAAACGGTTTCTGTTTTTCCTGTTCCGGGGTCGCCGTAAAAAAGACACGCAAATCCGGTACGCATTCCTTTGTCTTTGAGCCGTTTCTGAATGTTTTGAAAATTTTCATTCATCAACAAAGAAGTCAATTCTTCAACTTTTCCCTGCTCTTGGGGATTGTAAAACAGTTTTTTCTCAGGCAAAGAAGCCCATTCTATCATACCTTTTTTGCTTTTTGTTTGTAAATTCAACTCACCCAAAAGTTCATTTTGTGCTTTATCCGTCAATTTAAACATTTCTCTATCCTCAAACCCCTCATCATTAACACATTCGATAAGTTTTGACTCAAAAAGGTCTCCCCTTTTGTTTCTAAACTGTCTTCGTTTAGAAGTAAATTCATTATATGAAAGCAAGCCTCTAAAATCCCGAAGATAACTCCCCGTTGATTTACCAAAAAAAATACAATCAACACAGAGAGTGAGCAATATAATTTTATCGGCATCACAAAGATTTAAAGGTTCCAAGTATTTTGTAACCGGAAGTTGCCGGTTATCTGCCAATAAATCATTGATGTCTTGACACAATAAATTATAATCATTCTCATCGTCACTCCATTCGTTTCTGTATTCGTTTCTGTTTTTGGCAACCAATTCGTCTATTTTGTCAAAAAAATCTTCAGTAGTGAGATTTTTAAATGAAGGTGCTTGATAGGCTTTGTTTTCTCTCAAAGCCGCAATCACTCCTTCTGGCACCCGATAGGAATTTCCTGTCACCCGATAGGAATTTCTCCCTGCAAGACTAATGTATCTTCTTTTTTGCAACATACTTATATTGCCCAATTCAAAGATAAGCCGGCAACTACTACATTTCAAAATCCGCTCCAAATCAGCAAAAGCAGTATCAGTCCTTTTGCCGTATTCAGACACAAAAATTGATAGAAACATCGCTTGTTTTTCATTGATTTCAAAGGCTGTTTTTACCCTTTCGATGTACGGCGATGCCTCTTCAAAGAACTCAGCGCACATCCCTTTTTCTTTTACCATATTGACAATCTTATCCATATTTAACAAAAGATTGTCTTCATTTTTACTTGTCATAATTTCTTGTTTTATAATTTTATTATCTTCCATCTGCTTTATATTTTTTTATATTTTTTAAAATTAAACATACCATATTATACGAAAATCGAATTTAACATACTACCCACGTCGGGGAAAGTTTTTAGCATCCATTCATAAAAGGGTTTATCATTCTTTTTGATTGCTTGCTCTACAATTAGTTGTAACTCATTGATAGAGAACACTTTTTAAGAATTTCATTCTCCAATTGCAACAAAAACATCACTATTTGAGAATGACCTTTTTTGTAAGTCTTTAAAAGTAAATGCTTTTCCGTTTTTGTTATTACTTTTCCATTTAAAATGTCCAAATAATGGCATTTTCCAAAGCATTCGTAATTTTCAAAGCCATTTTCTGACAAAAGTTTTACAATTTTTTCAAAGCCATTTATGCAAGCGAACACGAATGCAGGTTTTCCAAATTCGTCTGTAGCATTTGCATCTGCTCCTTTTTTGAGCAAAAATTCTACTTTTTTAACATCGCCCTCAATACAGGCACTCAATAATTGACTTTCTAATGCAGTTTTTATATAATTTTTACGCATATACAACATTATATGATAATCGGATTTTAAAACATCCATTATCGGGGCGACCAAGCCAAAAGCATGGCTATTGTCCATCAAACTAATCAACTGCGGGCAACATAACCCCTTTTGTTGGTTAGTCTCTAATTTTTCAAACATATTTAGTCTAAATTCTCTGAACCTTTGGCTTAATTTTTGCGGTTCAAATTGATTTGATAACATATATGCAAAGATACAACTTTTTTTTGGAAATTTTACATTTTTTGAAAATTTATTTTTCTGATAATCAGGGGATTATAGACAAACAGAAAAAAAATCATGACAAGCATAATCAAAAAATAAAATAAACTAAACCGTGAAAACCCCTCCAACATTTTCATAATCAATTGATTTACAATGATTTAAGACTGTTTAATTTTTTTTCAACATTTTTTCAACATCCGTTTTTTCCTCAAATATTGTTATTTTTTGGTATAGTTTTTGTATATAGTAAAAATATGAAAACAGAAATAGAAAAATGTCCTAAATGTAGGAGCAAAGAGCATATTAAAGCAGGATTTACAAAAAATAAACAAAGATATAAATGTAAATCATGCGGATATTATTATTCTGTGAGGTCTGTAACAAGGAAAAAATATATAAAAGACCCCTTAATAAGACGCAGAGCAATTGAATTGTACTTGGAAGGCGTGGGAAGTTACAGAACTATCGGCAAACTGCTGGGAATAAGTTACGGCACTGTTTACAGATGGATAAAACAATTAGAAAAAGTACTTGATTTACCCGTAAAAAAAGAAAAAATTAAATGGGGAACGCAAGAAGACATCTTTGATTATTATCTCCACGGGAGAGGTGAGGGCGGAGTACTTGTAATTGAACTGAAAAGCAATAAAACTCTTATAGTTGAGGCTGCAAACAGCCCCACAAAAAACAGAAAAAAAATAATATAAACACATGAAAATCAATTATTTACACTAAAAAAAGCGGCTTATGTATACCAAAAATAACACTTTTATCTGATGCAAAGTTAGGAAAGTATAGGTGAAAAAAAATAAAAAAAATTTTTAAGTGATGCGAAATCATAAATTATACCCCCCCTATTTCTCAAAGTCCCTTTAGTAGTCTACAACAACATCCCCTTTTGCCTTTTTTTTGTTAATAAGGGAATAATCCCAAAATGATTTTATCGCTACGCCATTGCACCCACGCGTCATTGCGGGTTCGACCCGCAATCCCCTTGTCTGAACTGTGATTTTGAATGATTTTAATGATTTATATGATTATCTATAATCACAATTTTAAAATCATAATAATCACATCAATCCTGCGAAAATCAAAGTTCAGACAAAAAAACTTTTTTTTTTATTTTTTTCATTTTTCATTTTTAATTGAAAAAAATGTGTATTTTCGTATTTGGGTAGTAACATGATTTTTTTTTTTATGTTATTATTGAGACGTGAAAAAGCGTTGAACACATATTCTTGCTTATGAAACTTCGCAACTTTCAAAAGTATATCAAGAATAAGTAAATAACGCTCGCGTTATGCGGGCTTATTTCTTGATATACAGGTAATGCGAGGACCTCATAAGCGGATGTAAGTCCGTTTTTATGCAAGTTCTTTGGGAATCAGTAAATAAATAACTAAAGTAAAATAAAATAAAAAACATTAAGTATTAAACATTAAAAAATTATTTTTAAAATGAAAAAGTTTTGTATCATTATCGGTATTAGTTTGTGGCAAATGTGGGCTTTTGCGGCTCATGTGCCCGTAGGAAAAGCGCAGACTGTTGGACAACATTTTTTGTCCCAACAAAGTCAGTTTAGTGGTATTTTACCTGTGCAGTTAAATCTGCAATTGGTTTATACTGAAGGAGTTAAAGACAACAATCAAAAATCAAATGAAGACGGCATTACGTATTTTTACGTTTTCAATGCAGGTAATCAAGGATTTGTGATTGTGGCAGGTGATGACCGTGTTTTACCGATTTTAGGGTATGCGGACAAGGGTAGTTTTGACCCCGAAAACATTCCCATCAATTGCAAAAAATGGTTGGAAGGCTACAAAAATGAAATTCGTTATGTAGTTGAAAATGAAATCATTGCAACTGAAGAAATCGAACAAAAATGGTCTGATTATTATGACAATGTAAAACAGAAACAACGAAAAGGTGCTGTTGCTCCGCTGTTGACAACAACATGGA
>JAISTU010000200.1 GCA_031272415.1 Bacteroidales bacterium
CATTTTTATTTTTTAATTTTTAATTGACAAAAAGGTGTATCTTTGTAAAACAGTAGTGATTTTCAAATAGAGAAAACAGTAAAAAAGCATGATATTGAATAAAAAAACTAAAAACATTATTTGGGTAGTAGCCGGTGCAGGGATTTTAATTTTAGCAATTGCCTTGTTATTGGGACGCGGTTCGGGGACAATGAGCGAAAAAGATACTGCATTTGCGATTGCAGACAGTGCAGCCGTAAATCGCATTTTTCTTGCCAACACATTGGGCGATAAAGTGCTATTGGAACGCACAGAACAAGGTTGGATTGTCAATAAAAAATATGCTGCAATGCCCGCTAATGTAAATAATTTGCTCAATTGTTTGCTCAATATAAGCATAAAATATCCTGTTGCAAAGGCGGCAAGACAAAATGTGAGCAAACGGATGAGCAGCAATGCGGTTAAAGTGGAGGTCTATTTTACCGATTATCGCATAAAAATAGGGTCATTGAAGTGGTTAAAATACACAAATTCAAAGGTTTATTACATTGGCACACAAACGATGGACAACATGGGAAATTTTGCCAAATTAGAGAACTCAAAAGTGCCGGTAGTTGTTTATTTACCGGGATTTAGGGGCTTTATTGGGGCTAAATATTCGCCTTATGAGGATGATTGGAAAAGTCATCTTATTGCCGATTTGAGATTGATACAAATACAAGAAGTTCGCAGTATAGATTGGGAAAACAAAGATAATTCTTTTGCCATTCGGCGTAGTGGGCAGCGTTATTTTGACATTATTGCACTTTCGGCGGAAGAGCGTTTGCCTGAATATGACACCCTGCGAATGCTTGATTTTTTATCTGAATTACGCAATTTAAATTATGAATTTGGGCTTGCTCATCTTTCTCAATCTCGCAAAGACAGCATTTTTGCCAATAAATTCAAAGAAATTACAATTACGGACACAAGCGGTATTACTACCAAAATAGAAATGTATCATCTTGAAAATGTGATAGATACAACAGAATATGATTATACAGGATTGATGATAGACCCTTTTAGTAAGGACAAATTTTATGCCGTTATCAATGATGACAAAGAAAATATAGTGCTATGTCAATTTTTTGCGTTTGACCGTTTAGTGCAGCCATTGGAATATTTTATTTTAAACAGCAAAATTATTCCGCTGCCGAAATTATTTGATATGGACAATTAAAAATCGCTTTTTTATGGAAAAAATACTTATTGGTGCTGACCACGCAGGTTTTAAAACAAAAGAATTTTTAAAACAAGCATTGACACAAAAGGGCTATCAATTGGAAGATATGGGAACTTATTCAATTGAAAGTGTTGATTATCCGGACATTATACATCCATTAGCACAAAAGATAAACAGTGGAGAATATGCAAGGGCTATCATTCTTTGCGGATCGGGCAATGGGGTCAATATGACTGCCAACAAATATCCTCACGTGCGGTCGGCACTTTGTTGGGAGCCACAATTGGCAGTTTTGGCACGTCAGCACAATGATGCGAATGTAGTGGCTTTGCCTGCTCGATTTATAGACCTTTCAACGGCACTTTTAATTGCAGAGGCTTTTCTTACAACTCCTTTTGAAGGCGGTCGCCATGCAGTAAGAGTGGCAAAAATTTGATTTTGGGGGGGGGAGGATGGAGAATTGAGAATTGAGAATGAAGAATGGAACGTGTTTTTTCCAATTTTTATAACAAATTTATCCCAAAATGCAAAAAAAAAATAATTCTCCACTCAATTCTCAATTAAAAAAGGTTTTTAATTTTTAATTGAATAATTTGTGTATTTTTGTAAAATGTTTAATTAAAAATAAGGAACTGTCAAAGATGAGAATAATTGCATGGATAATAAAATATAAATATGGATTGACGCTTTTGCTTTTTGCGGTTTATATGCTTGTTGGTGATAATAACGTGCTGGAAATCAGAAGATTAAATAAACAAATCAATCTTTTGGAGAAAAAAGTACAAAAATATAATCAAGCCGCAGCAGATATTAGACAACAAAATGCACAATATAGCCTGCAAAATGAAGAGCAAGAAGAAGCCTGTTTGCGATTGCATTACAATATGAAACAAGCCAATGAAGATGTTTTTAGAATCGTAACGCAGGACAAAAAAGAAGACGAAACTTTTGAAAGAGACCATTATTTCCAAAAAAATAAATGAAAATATTGATTATCAATGGAGTAAATCTAAATTTACTCGGTAAAAGAGAACCGCAAATTTATGGCACTTTGTCTTTTGAAAATTACTATCAAAAGTTGAAAAATTACTATCAAAATGTTGATTTAGAACTTTTTACATCTAACAGTGAAACCGATTTAATTAACTGCATTCAGGTATCTGACGGAGTTTATGATGCAATTGTTCTCAATGCTGGGGCTTTTACACACACTTCGATTGCCTTATCGGATGCCGTAAAATCTGTTCAAGTGCCTGTTATTGAGGTACATATATCAAATGTATATGCAAGAGAATATTTTCGGCAAACTTCTTTTTTGTCGCCCGTTTGCAAGGGCTGCATCAGCGGTTTCGGATTGGAAAGTTACAGATTGGCAATTGAAAGCATTGTTAAAAAACTGTTATAATATATTGATTATAAATACATTATATAAAAAAATCATTTAAAATCGGTTTGCAGTTCAAGCATTTTTTTAAACAGTCCATTAGTTGCAAGTAATTGAGAATATGTGCCTTGTTCAACAATTTTTCCTTCATTGAGAACAATAATTTTGTCTGCATTTTTGACGGTTGATAAACGGTGGGCAATCACAAGGCAAGTGGATTGCTGCATTAAAGCCGACAAAGCACGCTCGACCAATTGCTCTGATTGAGAATCCAAAGACGAAGTTGCCTCATCTAATAGAAAAACAGTCGGTTTTGACACTGCTGCACGTGCAATACTCAGCCGTTGTCGTTGTCCGCCCGAAAGATTAACGCCTCTGTCGCCAATGATGGTCGCATATTTTTGTGGCATTTGCGATATAAACTCGTCTGCACAAGCCATTTTTGCTGCTTTTTCAACTTCTTCAAAAGGAATGTTGTCCGACCACAATTTTATATTTGCCTCAACAGTGTCATTGAACAACAGAACATCTTGATTTACAACACCAAACAAACGTCTTACATCTTTTAAACAATATTCTTTTATATCTATTCCGTCAATTAAAATATTTCCATTTACGACATCGTATAAACGCAATAAAAGATTGACCAAAGTGGATTTTCCACCGCCCGAATTGCCCACAATGGCAACAGTTTCACCTTTTTTAATTTCAAAATTGATATTATGCAACACCTCCCTTTCGGAATTATAAGAAAAAGATACATTATTAAAAATAATTTTATCTTGTAATTGATTGATTTTCAGTGCATTTTGTTTTTCTTCAATGCGATTATCGCTATCCAAAATAGACAAAACTCTTGCAGCAGAAACCAATCCTTTTTGAATATAGCCATAACCTCGAATGCAAGTCTGTATAGGTGAAATCAGCCGTGCAAAAAGGATTAGAAACAAAATAATAGCCTCTGCGGTTAAACCATTATTGTTGAGCATCAATAAACAGCCCAATAAAATGACCAGCACCAAGCCCAAAATTGCCAACAATTCCGAAAGGGGAGGCGAGAGTTCTATATAGCGTATTACTTTGGTTATCAATCGAGTATATTTTTTATTGTGCTGTTCAAATTTATTTTTAAACCATTTTTGTGCCAAAAAAGCCTTAATAATTCTCACGCCGGATATACTTTCTTCATAAATGCTTGATATACTGCTCAATTGCTCTTGTCCTTGCGTACTTTTTCGTTTAATGGAAAGGCTGATTTTGCGAGTGAGAAATACAATTAACGGAAAAGTTACCACAGAAAGCAATGTAAGCCAAGGACTTATCATCAATAACGCAATCATAAAAAATAGTATCATTAACGGTTGACGTAGAAAAACATCCACCGTAACGCGAATTAAATAAGTATCTATATCAATTAAATCGGTATTGAAACGGGTCAAAATATCTCCCGTTTTGATATTGGAAAAATAGGACAATGGCAAGTGTAATATCTTGTTATACAGACTATTACGTAAATCTTTTACTGCATTTGCACTCACAGGGGAAAGGTAAAACATGCCCAAAAATCGAAACAAATTAGACACCAAAGAACAAAAAATAAAAATAGCAGAAATGAACAACAAAGCATACAAAATTCCGTAAGTATTCTCAAAATATGTGATATAATAGGACAGCAACCCCAAAACAGCATCCGTAGAAAATGACCATTGAGGTTTCTCAAAAATAGGCTCTACCAAGCCAAACAAAAGCGACACAAATGGCACTATCATTCCCAAAGTAAAAATCGAAAACAAAGCATATAACGCATTACAAAAAAATGAACGCACTATATAACTCACATACGGTCGCGTATAAGATATTGTACGAGTGTAATTTCCCATAAATTTCCCTCTACAATAATTTTGATTTTACAAAAAAGTTTAACATGTTTGCAAAAATACACAATTCCTTCAATTAAAAATTAAAAATTAAAAAACTGCGGATTAGAGTGTAGAGTGTAGAGTGTAGAGTGTA
>JAISTU010000202.1 GCA_031272415.1 Bacteroidales bacterium
TGAACGGTTTATATCCAACAGTTACGGTACAAAAGATAAAGATTTTTCAATGTACAGAATAGCATTGTACTTCTCCTAACGCAACCCCTTTTATCGCTGCAAAAAAATATAAAGCCAAACTTTTTTTTTTAATTGAGAATTGAGAATTATTTTTTGCATTTTAGGATAAAAAACGTTCTAAAAATTGGAAAAATGTTGTTCATTCCCCTGTCCTGAAAGGACAAAAGTTTCATGACCGCAGGTTGCAATCTGCGGAGTTTGATAACGTTACCACCAACTACCAATAAATGCTATCAATAAAAGATAATATTTTTTTGTAAATGGATATTTTAGTGTAATCAAAAAATGTGCCCACAGTGTTTTGCACAGTCCAAATTGTTTTTTCATAATTAAAAAGCGGTCTTTCCATGCTTTTTTGCGATGTACGGTTGAAAAGCCTGCAATCATAAAACGAGACAGGTAATTGTCAATATACAAATTTTGATGTGATTTTTTTACCGCCGAAATTACCCAATCATAATCAGCGGCAACAGTATATTGCAAATCATAATGTGTCGCAATACTCTTTCGTACCAAAATAGACTGATGACCAACCACTAAACCATTAAGGAAACTATTGACTGTCAATTTTTTAGGGGCTATTTTATGCCTCTCTCCTATCGGAGTATCATTTTGGTCAATAATTAAAGATTGCCCATAAACAATATCTGCATCAGGGTTTGATTGCAAATGGTTTTGAATTTCTGCTAATGTATTGTTATCGAACAACTTATCCCCAGCATTCATAAACCAAACGAACTCCCCTGTTGCCATGTCTAAACCTTTATTCATGGCATCATACAGACCTGTATCAGGCTCACTAATCCATTTAAAATCATGTAGTTGAAATTCTTTTTGTTCAATTTTCTCCGTATATTTGCGTAGAATATCTACTGTTTTATCTTTTGAATTGCCGTCAATGACAATGTATTCAAAATCCTTATTTGTCTGATTAAGAATACTTTCTATTGTTTTACATATATGCTCTTGTGCGTTGTAAGTAACTGTAATGATAGTGATTAACATATTTAAAAAAGTTTGTGATGATTATTCTTTGGTGTACCATTGATACAATTTTTTAACACCTTGTTGGATGTCAATTTTATGCTGCCAGCCAAGTGCGTGCAGTTTGGAAACGTCTGTTAATTTCCGTTTAGTCCCATCCGGTCGTGTAGTGTCAAAATATATAACTCCTTTATAATCAACAGTTTGCGCAATAAGGTAGGCTAAATCTCTGATAGAAATTTCTTTGCCTGTTCCGATATTGATATGACAATTGCGAATTTCTTTGCTATGCTGATATGTATCTGAAAAATTAACATTTTCCATGATAAAAATAGATGCATCCGCCATGTCCTCACTCCACATAAATTCACGCATCGGAGTTCCTGTTCCCCATAATGTTACGGCACTGTCTGTAATGCCGTATTTATTTAGTATTTTTATAATTTTTTGTTGAGAATGTGTCCCTGAAATATTTTCTATTGGTCTCATGGTCAAGTCTTTACAAATATTTTTCCAATCATTTTTTAACAGGCATTTCCCCAAATAAATTTTTCGCATCATCGCCGGCAAAACATGACTTTTTTCAAGATCAAAATTATCATTGTAACCGTATAAATTTGTAGGCATAACGGCAATGAAATTTGTACCATATTGAATATTAAAACTTTCGCACATTTTGAGACCTGCAATTTTGGCAATAGCATAAGGCTCGTTAGTATATTCCAAAGGTGCAGTCAGCAATTCTGTTTCAGCGATAGGCTGTTGAGCGTCACGAGGATAAATGCAAGTACTCCCCAAAAATAATAACTTCTTGATATTGTGGCGAAAACTTTCATAAATAATATTTTGTTGAATCTGAATATTATCGTAAATAAAATCAGCACGGTACGTATTATTAGCCATAATACCTCCTACTTTTGCGGCTGCTAAAAAAACATATTCAGGACACTCTTTGTCAAAATAATCTTTAACTTGCACCGCATTGCGTAAATCCAACTCTTCTATCGACTTACCTATCAATTGCGTATATCCCTTGGAAATCAATCTTTTCCAAATTGCTGACCCAACCAAACCCGTATGTCCGGCAACATATATTTTTGCATTTTTATTCATAATTTAACACTTTTTTTTACGTACTCCATATCATGTTTGACCATAATTTTAACCAATTCAGCGAAAGAAGTTTTTGTAGGATTCCACCCCAAAACTGTTTTTGCTTTTGTCGGGTCTCCGAGCAATAAATCTACCTCCGCCGGACGGAAAAATTTAGCATCAACTTCTATCAACGACTCACCCGTTTTTTTATGAATACCTTTTTCTTGCGACCCTTTTCCTGTCCATTCAATTTCTATACCTACTTCGGCAAATGCGGCTTGACAAAATTCTCTTACAGAGTGCATTTCGCCTGTTGCAATCACAAAATCATCTGCCACCGGATGTTGTAACATTAACCACATACATTCAACATAATCCTTTGCATATCCCCAGTCTCGCATTGCATTGAGATTGCCTAAATAGAGTTTTTTTTGTAAACCTTGTGCCATCCGTGCCACTGCAAGCGTTATTTTACGTGAAACAAAAGTTTCACCTCGCCGCTCACTTTCATGATTAAAAAGAATGCCATTAACAGCAAACATATTATAAGATTGACGATAATTTTTAGTAATCCAAAATCCATATTGTTTAGCAATGCCATAAGGCGACTGAGGATAAAATGGAGTGGTTTCTTTTTGAGGAATTTCTTGCACTAATCCGAACAATTCGGAGGTAGATGCTTGATAAATTTTAGCATTGCTTTCCATACCAAGCCCTCGCACTGCCTCTAATATTCGTAACGTACCTAACGCATCACATTCAGCCGTATATTCAGGCACATCAAAAGATACTTTTACGTGACTCTGTGCTGCTAAATTGTATATCTCATCCGGCGCAACATGTTGTATGATCCTGAACAAAGAACTTGAGTCCGTCATGTCTCCATAATGCAACTCTATCGACCGTTTTTGTTGGGTATCTTTTATCCACTCATCAAAATAAAGATGCTCTATACGACCGGTATTGAAAGAAGATGACCTTCGCAAAAGACCATGTACTTCATATCCCTTATCTATCAAAAATTCTGCTAAAAAAGAACCATCTTGCCCTGTTATTCCTGTAATTAATGCTTTTTTCTTTGTCATTCTGATTGCAAACTAATAAAATTTTAAATTACAAAGATACACAAATTTTTCAATTAAAAATTAAAAAAACTTTTTTTTTCAGAGTGGAGAGTGTAGAGTGAAGATTTTTTTTTGCATTTTGGGATAAAAACGTTCTAAAAAAATGGATATACAACTCTCTACTTTACGTTCCACAACAAAACATCCCCTATACAAAAAATCATGTACAAGGGATGTTTTTTCTTGTCAACTGCTTATGTATCTTAATCTCTCATGCATTATTCGTACTCGTAATAAGTTGTATATACGGAACTTTCGCCGTAATATATTTGTTTGGTGGGATATTTACCGTCATATTCATACGTATATGTATCTTCTTCTGGAGTCCATCCCACTTCGTAATACGTTATTTTTACAATATTGTTTTTACTTGTACAAAACAACTCTCCTTCAAATTCGATGTCTCCATAAATATGATTGTGAAAAGGATTAAGATATTTATCATATTCACATTTTATTTCATAAGTATAACCATCTGTTTCATCAATTACTGTGTATTGTACGATATTATCACCATCCCATTTGAAAGTATAAGACATTGTGTAAATCTCTACTTTTCTATGCTTACCTGTTTCTGCTCTTTTAGCAACTCTTTGCGGCACTTCATTAGCAATTGGCTGAGGCAATGGAAAGTTTAGCATTTTTTTTTGTTGAAAAGTCTTTGCATGTACGCTAGCATAATCCTCAAAATCATAACCATAGTATTCTAAAATTATTTTGCTGATTTTTCCATTCTTATGGGTATATTTATACTTTGCTAACAATGTATTGTATTCATATTCAGACACTTCTGAAATTTGAGAGCCTTTATATGTCATTTCCAAACGATAACCATCGTTATCGTCAGCCTTTATCATTTGATTTTTGGAGTTATAGGAAAATGTAGTTGTATAGTATTTATACGCAATTTTTTCCAAATTCCTTTTACCCCATGTCCATGATTCTTGCAAAGTTTTGGGTTCGTTGTACCATTCGCCTGTATAAGACGTATAGATTTTGCTTATCTTCTTTTTGGGATGATAAACGCCGTCTTTTTGGCAAGCATTGAATACCAACGCAAACGCTGTCAGCGTTAAACACACACATCGCAATAGCCATTTATTGTTTCTCCTACTCTGAGGCACTTCGGTTTTCCCGTTATTTTTCCTTGGTCTCTTCTCCATGGTTTGTTTCGCATCCCGCACCCGGTTGTCTCCGGTCTCTCTTGTCATAAATACTTGATACGCTTTCATAACTTTTAA
>JAISTU010000206.1 GCA_031272415.1 Bacteroidales bacterium
TTTGCGAGTAAATCTACGCGGTTAAATTTGTCAAATTCGGTTTCTTTATTGCTCTCACTTTCAATAATTTCCTGAATTTTAACATCTTCTTCCAGCAACACGCTCAAAAGTCCTTCCAACACGACAAAATTTTCTTTTTGTCTTAAAATTTTCTTTACTGCCCAATCAAAACTGATGTAAGTTCCCATATTTATATCTTTTTTAATGTTAAACTATATTTATATTTTACAAAAATACACAAATTTTTCAATTAAAAATTAAAAAAATATTTTTTAATTAAAAATTAAGAATGGCAAATTGGGAATGGCGTGATAATGTAGAGACGGTGCACGCACCGTCTCTACATTATCCTTGTCTGAACTATGATTTTCGTATGATTTATAAGATTATCAGGATTAAAATAATCATATAAATCACACAAATCACTCCAAATCACAGTTCAGACAAGGGTGGTGCAAAAATGCAAAAAAAATAATTCTCCACTCTCCACTCTGAAAAAAAAGTTTTTTAATTTTTAATTGACCAAAAAGTGTATCTTTGTATTTTGTTTGGAATTGAAAGGCAAAAAAATAAGAAAAATGTTTTATAAATTACGCAGAAAATGAACAATAACATAGTACTTTACCCCGGCTCATTTGACCCTATCACAAAAGGACATCAATCTATCGCTTTGCGGGCAGCGCAAATGTTTGATAATGTAATAGTTGCAATAGGAAATAACCCAGATAAAAAGAGTATGTTTCCTATCGAACAGAGATTGCGTTTTGTGGAGGCAACTTTTCAGGGTGTTCCCAATATTAAAGTATTGAGTTACAATTGTTTAACAGTAGATTTATGTCGCAAAGAAAACATTCGTTATATTATTCGCGGTATCCGTTCAGGTATGGATTGGAATGCAGAAACGGCTATCGCCAATGCTAACAAACTTTTATTTCCGCCATTGGAAACGCTTTTTTTGCTTACAGAGCCTCATTTTGTTGGGATTTCCTCTTCTGTTGTGCGTGAAATTTTAACTTATGGGGGCGATGTGTCGGCTTTTGTACCTCAACAAATTGTTAATATGCTGTAAATCAATATTATGAAGATAAAAAGTTTTGGAATATTTCTGTTATTTTTTTCTCTCATTTTTGGGGAACTGTTTGCATTACAGCCCATTACGATAACAGGAAGAACAGATTTTTCCAAAAGTGGCACTTTGAGATTCTATTTTTACAATGATTTGTATCTGCAACAGCGGGTTTTGACGGCGTTGGCAAAAATTGAAAAAGATGGTAGTTTTAAAGTGCAAATACCTGTAAATGAGACACAAAGGTTATTTGTTGCTTTCAATGAAACTTATGGTTCTTTTTTTGTTGAGCCTCAAAAATCTTACCAAATTGAAATCTATGCCGATACACTTACTTTGCCTTATATAGATGCCGAATTGATGGGTAAATCACTGTATATCAAGTTGTTAGATACTGATACGTCTGAATTAAACCGCAAAATTAGGCGCTTTGACAGATATTATAACCATTTTTTTGAACTTTATGGCAATTATTTTTTCAAAGGAATGAGCGTTACTTTTTTCGATAGTATTGTAAATCAATTATTTACATATTGTCCTTATGATACTGTTGCGGTTGATTTTTATAATATTTATGCAAAATATCGTTATGCTTACATTGATTTGTTGTTCCGCTCAAAAGACAAGTATTTTTTGTATGAAAAATATTTCAATAATGACTATATTTTTTACAAAAATGATTCTTACATGGATTTTTTTAATGAATTTTTTGACAATTATTTATATACAGGCACAAAAAAATTCACGCGACAAATGTTGTTTGAAGACATAAATCAACGGGCAGATTATTTGAAATTGTTGGATGATTTGGGCAAAGACCCGCTTTTAATCAATGAAAAAATCCGTGAAATGGTGCTTTTAAAGGGATTAGGAGAACTCTATCAAAGTTATGAGGAATTTAGTCGAAAAAATATTTTGCATATACTGCAAACGATGTCTCAAACAACTAAATTTTCAGAACATAAAACAATGATAACCAATCTTTTAGAATATCTTTTTTACCTCAAACCGGGAACTATCGCACCCGATTTTGCGTTAAAAGACATTTACAATGCTACTGTTAAATTATCGGATTTTAAAGGAAAATATGTATATTTGCAATTTTTTGCCACCTATTCGGAGGAGTCTATTCGAGAAATGGTAATTTTAAAATCTTTACATGATAAATACAAAGACAGTGTTCAATTTATCAGCGTTATGCTTGATTTTGAGCCTGTTAAGTTGTATCATTTTGTTACTACTTACAAGCAATTTGATTGGATTTTTGTTCATTTGGATGATAATTTTACTTTTTTAGATGATTATCAAGCCAAAGCCTTGCCTTTGTCGGTGTTTATAGATAAAGAAGGCAAAATTTTGGAATATCCTGCCATATCGCCTACGCAAGGCTTAATTATCAGATTATCAAGCCTTTTCCCCGAAAAAGCCAACGAAACTTCAATTAAAAATTAAAAAAAATACCTTGCCTATAAAGGAATCAAGTAGGTAGGGGGGATTTCTCCCCCGTCCTCTCACACCACCGTGCGTACCGTTCGGTACACGGCGGTTCTCTAATTATAAAGGACGCAACTGTGCATAGTAGTCACTAAAGAAAGTATAACCACTCTTTTTCAATTGAGCATTGGGAATTAATACACTCAAAATAGGGCTACCGGCTGTGTGCCAATAACTCTTTCTTGTATTGCAGTGTTCCCATGCGGTTTGATATGAAATACCTAATTTTTTCAAGTTCGCAAATCTGGTGCGTACTCGTTTCCATTGTTTCCAAATCACCATCCGCAATCGCCGCCGATACCAACC
>JAISTU010000004.1 GCA_031272415.1 Bacteroidales bacterium
TTTAAAGGGTTTCCGCATTTGCCGAATATCCGTTGTCCGAATATCCGCAAACCGCAGAATATCACCGTTTAAAGTAATTTCTCTCTGTCGGCTCACATTCTTTCTACATGCCGACTTAACATTGCTAAACTGACCTCGATTTTTGCAAATCATGTCGTTCTGCAACGTGGCAACAGCATCCTGTGCTGTCGCATACATAGCCCTTAGGCTCAAAACTAACGAACAATACTTCTTCATTTTACTTAAAACTAAATTGTTAAACTTTTTATTTATTATTATAAACTATTTTTAAATTTTCAAAAACGACCTTGCCTTTCACTTTTTTTATCTCCGCAAGGGTCATGCAAAAATACCATTTTTTTTTCGCACCTTTGTAACATACACGGAAAATTTTGTAACATACACGGAAAACTTTGTATCATTTAGCGGAAAAAATGTATCATTTAGCGGAAAAATGTATTCTAACATATTGATTATCAATCAAATATGAAAAATGGTCAAAAAAGACCCCAAAAAATGGATTTTTTTGCATTTTCAATAATCAACTTTCCTGTCCTCAAAGGACAAAACTTTCATTCTCCATTTTCAATTATTATTTATCTTCATTATTTCAAAGAACGTATTTTTTTTAATTTTTTTTGTGCAAGGTAAGTTTTCGTTTAATTCGAGGATATGATATTTACCCTCCTTGTGTAGCATATTGCACATTATGCAGACACAAGAAGCGATACTACGGCTTTTTCATTTCGACCGTTAAATGAAAAAACAAACCAAAAGGCTGAAAATGTAGCCTTTTCCTTTTTTTGGTGTTTTTGATTTTCGCAGGAATGTAGTGTGTAGAATATTGTGTGTAGAAACTCAAAATCCTATCAATTTTGAATATCTTGTTAAAATCGTGATTAAGATAATCTGTGATTTTTAATCTCCCCAAAATGCTCGCAACTGCTTGATTATCAAGTAGTTGGGGGGGGGGGGGTAAATGACTGATAATCAAGCAGTTGCATAACAAAGCGTACTTGTCAGCATCATTGCCTATAGCACACTCTCTATACTTTTTACTATCGCCATACATCGTAAAATCGCCATGTATAAGATATTCCCTAAATCTTGTATTTATCATTCTATTACAATACATATTTATATAAAACACCTTACCTTCATTGATAAGGGATTTGCAAAAATACACATTTTTTTGAATTAAAAATTAAAGTGGGAATATACATATTTTTGTCTGAACTTTGATTTTAAAATTGTCTGAACCACAGATTTTCATAAGATTTATATGATTAGCAAGATTAAAATAATCATATAAATCATTAAAATCATTCCAAATCACAGTTCAGACAGGGGGCAAAAATGCAAAAAAATCTACACTCTACACTCTGAAAAAAACGTTTTTAATTTTTAATTGAAAAAAAGTGTATCTTTGCATTTTAATTAAAAAAAAGGTTTTATTAAAATGTTGCAAAAAATTGATTATCTTGTTGCGGAAGTAGAGGCGCATTTATCGGAGGAAAATTTACAAAAAGGCAAACAATTACAAGCAGAACATAGATGTATTTTGTTGTCGCAATCGGCTGTTTGTGTGGATTTTATGTTTTTTATGGATGCCAAACAGATGATAGAGTGTAAATTTTTGATTGATAGGGGTGATTTTGATTTGACGCCTTATATCAGTACGGGCGAATATGGATGGAATGCCTACACTTATGCATGTTTGTTGCAATATCGGTATGAGTTATCACAACTGATTATGCCACAAGAGATTATGCACAAACAATACACGCGCAAAGGGATGATGAAACGTGTTTTGGATGAACGTAGGGAGAAGGCAAACAAAGCCAATTACAAAATTCAATGGGCAGATAATATTTTTGGCGACCATGTTTTGTACAATGAGAGAGGTATAAGATATAAAATCTTTTTGCGTGATTTTGAGCAAGAAATTGGGTATAGCGACAGTGCTGATGCGCAAGTGAATAAATTGGGTACAACGAAGCATATTATGTTTGCATTCAAGCAATTAAAAAATGACCCTGCTCTTTACAACCGTTTAGATAAAAAGTTTCCTTTTATAGAAATTTATTGTGACCCGCTCAATCATTATCGGATCAGTTGGTATTATCCTTATCCTTTGCAAAATATTGAAAATGAATTGATTACAAAATATTTTCACGGTAAAAAATATATAGAAGACGAAAATTTGGGTAATTTTTTGGGATTTTTTGACCAGAGTTCTCAAATGGAAAACATTCGTGTCCGACCGGAGGTACGTCAAAAGGTAGAAAATTATTTTGAAGAGTTGATGCTCAAAGATTTACAGCAAAAGCAAAGCATTGATTTTTCGGTCATTAAGAGCGAACTTTTTCCTTTTCAGCAAGAGGGTGTTCAGTTTGCAGTTTTTCGCAAAGCGGCAATTATTGCGGACGAAATGGGGCTTGGCAAAACCATACAAGCGATTACAACGGCGGTAATTAAAAAGAAAATTTTCGGATTTCAAAAAACATTAGTCGTTTGTCCAGCCACACTTAAATCGCAATGGAAACAAGAAATTGAACGGTTTACGAATGAAAAAGCATTGATAATCAATGGATTACCGGAAGAAAGAAAAGAACAATACAACGACAGTTCTGCGTATTTTTACATTATCAATTATGAAACAATACTGCGTGATTCTCAGGTAATTGCACGTGCAAATTTTGATTTTTTGATTTTAGATGAAGCCCAAAAAATTAAGAATTATGAAACCAAAACAGCCTCGTCTATCAATCGCATTCATCCAAAGCATACTTTGGTCATTACAGGCACTCCGATAGAGAATAAATTGTTGGATATTTTTTCTATTTTGAGCGTTGTTAGTCCGCATTTTTTGGGACCGCTTTGGGAATTTTCGTATCAACATTGCCTTTTTGACTCCGAAAAGCCCAATAAAATCAACGGATATTACAATTTACAGGCGTTAAATGACAAATTGTCCGAAATTTTAATCCGAAGGGAGAAACATGCTGTAATTCAGCAACTTCCGTCTATTCAACACATTGATGTACCGATTGAATTATCGCCTTTGCAACAAGAATATCACGGCAGTTATTTGCGTGGAGTGGCACAAATTATTCGCAAAAAATACCTTACCAATTATGATATTCAGCGCTTAATGTTGTTGTTGCAAAGCGCAAGGATGGTTTGCGATTCTACTTTTTTGGCGGATGACAAAACCAATGAATCTCCCAAATTGATTGAATTACAAGACATTCTGTTTGAAAAATTAGATATTTTACATCAAAAACGTAAAATAATCATTTTTTCGGAATGGATAAAAGTGCATTATTTGATTGCGCAAATGTTGCAAAAACAAGGTGTTCAATATGTAGAATTGAATGGTAAAGTGCCTGTAAATGAGCGTAGTAATCTTATTGGCAGGTTTGAGCAAGACCCTGATTGCAATGTATTTTTATCAACAGAGGCAGGCGGTGCAGGTCTGAATTTGCAGGTTGCCGATATTTTAATCAATTTTGAATTGCCGTGGAACCCTGCCAAAAAAAATCAACGCATTGGACGCATTGACCGCATGGGGCAAAAAAGCAATCAGTTAACAATTTATAATTTTATTTCTCGCTTTTCGATTGAGGAGCAAATTGCAGCCGGTTTGTTGATCAAACAAAATCTTTTTGACGGCGTGCTGTCGGATAGCATGCAAAATTATGTAGATTTTTCGGTCAAAGGACGTTCCCAATTTATTCAACAAATTGAAACATTTCTCTCGCAACAGGAGCAGCATGATGCACAAACGGCACTGGAAACGGCTCAAAATACAGCCGAAAAAGTTATCTCGCCCACACTTGAGCCTGAAAATTCAACTTCTTCGGATACCGAACAACCCACTGCCACCTCATACACAAGACAATTGGAACTCTTTGAAGATATTGAAGATACAACGGAGGCAAATGAAGAAGTGGACGAAATTAGAACAAAAAATCATCCCTCCGAAACGGCGACTACAACTACAACCACTACCGAAAATAGAGTTGCCCAAACCGCCGACATGGAGCAAGTTTTTCACCATGGAATGCAGTTTTTGGCAGGTCTATTCAAAATGTCAACAGGCAAAAATTTAGATACAGGAGAACAAAAAATTGAAATTGACGAAAATACAGGTGAAATTGTAATGAGATTTAAAATAAATACCGAAAAGTAGAAAAAAATCTCTATTTCTACAAATATTTAGCCATTTCTTTTTGTATTTTTTCGGCTTCGAGGGCTGCTTTTTGGGCAAAATTTTGTTCTTTTGAGGCATAAAGTATGCTTCTTGACGCATTGACAATCAATCCACAATCGCTGTTCATGCCATATTTTACAACCTCTTCCAAACTGCCTCCTTGTGCTCCCACACCGGGAATTAATAGAAAATTATCAGGCACTATTTTGCGAATATCTGTTAGCATATTTGCTTGTGTTGCCCCCACAACGTACATCATTTTGTTGTCGTCAGCCCACGTTTTGGAAATCTGCAGCACTTTTTCAAACAATTTGCCCTCCGAAGATTGCATAAATTGGAAATCATTTGCCCCTTTGTTGGACGTTAATGCCAACAGTATCACCCATTTATCTTCAAATTCTAAAAAAGGTTTCACGCTGTCTTCCCCCATGTAAGGGGCAACGGTTACGGCGTCAAAGTTTTGATTTTCATCTTTTTGTCCAAAAAAAGAAAGTGCATATTGAGTAGAAGTATTACCAATATCGCCCCGTTTAGCATCGGCAATTAAAAATATTTTTTCGCCCTTGCTGCGGATGTAAGACACTGTTTTTTCGAGACTTATAAGTCCTTTCCATCCGTTTGCCTCATAAAATGCCAAATTGGGTTTGTATGCCAACGTGTAGGGCAAAGTGGCATCTATTATGGCTTTATTGAACTCAAATATAGGGTCTTCATGCTCTAATAAATGAGACGGTATTTTCGATAAATCACTGTCCAAGCCTACGCAAAGAAATGTTTTTTTACGCTCTATTGTATTGATAATCTGTTGTTTATTCATGTTTTATACTTTTTTATTTAAACTTAAATAATCCGAACAAAAGAATGTTCACTAAAATACAAAATTACATTTTTTTTAACACAAAAAAAAATTACAAAAAACGCAAAAAAAAATTTTGTATTGATTTTTTGTGTATCTTTGTATTTTGTAAAATTACTTTTTATTATTTTTTTGGCCCCGTGGCTCAATTGTATAGAGCATCTGACTACGGATCAGAAGGTTGCAGGTTAGAATCCTGCCGGGGTCACTTTTTTTGTAGAGAATTAAAGAATTTATTTTTTAAGAGGTATAAGGCGACAGAACAAAATATTTTTTCATCTTTTGACAATTTTTTTTGGCGTATTGCGTTAAAATGTTTTTGAAGTTGATATTATATTCATTTAGAGAGAATTATTAGAGAAGATTTTTTAGGATAATAAAAGGAGGAAGAGTATTTTATGTACAAGAACTTAGGTTTTAGGGTAAATAATGCGAATAAAGCATGTCATAAGAGACGGAATTTCAGACAAATAAAAAGCAGAAGGTTAAATGTGCTTTCAAATTCGATATTTATTTGTATATCAATTTGTTTAGCATTCTTTTGGAGTGGAAAAATGTACAGCCAAACGGTAATCGTTAATGATACTCTGTTTCGTGAAAATTTCGGTACAGGTGCATCTGCAACGACTACTTTTGACACTGCTTACAATTGGACAACTTACAATAAATCGGGGACACGCACCTTCGTTCCGGCTGATATAAGCGGCATTTCTTTTGGCGGCAGCAGGTCGATGTGGAGTAGCGTCGCGGCGGCTAATGTAAGTGGAAGCCATTGCTGGTTTAATAAGGGAGGAATAGGTGTGTTTTATATCTACGATATTTCTGTTTTCAATACCAAGCAAGTAAGGATATTGTTTGACAGGTTCGGGGCGGACCTCATGCAGATATATGCAGACACAAATGGTGGAACAAGTTTTTCTATTCTTGTAGGAACATCTCACGCAGCCGGTACTAACCAGTCTGTGCTGTACAATATTCCTGATGGTGCTACATCAATTTCTTTAAAATTTCAGGTTACTGCTGCCGCCAACTCCAATGTTAGAATTGACAATATCAGGGTGGTAGTTACTGCCGTAAGAGTGTTGACTTGCACGCCACACCCTGTTTTGTATCCAGACAGCATTGATAATCTTGTTAATAACGAAATAAATATTACCTTTGCCGATAATCCGCTTTGGCGGTCTAATATGACAGCGGTAATAGTAAATAATGATACACTTACGCAAGGAGTTGATTATCAGATAATTGCAGGAAATTTGATACTCTTACCTTCGGGCGGTAATCCTGTATTAACCACAGCGGGCGTAAAGCAAATAATGCTGATTTCAACAGGTTTTTGTGATGCGGTAATGACGCAAACTATTATACCTCACAAAACCTATCGCCTTGTTACCAATGATTGTCAATTGGTGGCAGGTCGTAAATATCTCATTTCCAATAGAAAAGAAGATGGAATTGGGGGAATTATGGGGGCAATTCGTTCCGGTAGTAATAATCGTGCGGAGTTCCCTGTAACCATAACCGCCGACAGTATTAGTGCCGATTATGCTCTCCAACCGACTGATACTGTGGCATATGAAATAACACTTGGAGGCTCGGCAGGTGCATGGACTTTGTATGATGTGGTGAACGCAGGCTATCTCAAAGCAGGTAGCAGTTCAAACAATTATTTGCGAACACTGGCGGGCATAGCCGAATGGGATATAAGTATTGATGCAGATAGTGCTGCTGTAATGCTCTGTAATACAAACAATTATGACCGTAATATTTTGCGTTACAATAATGTATCTTCCCTTTTTGCATGTTATGGTATCAATAACAATCAATATCCTGTTTATCTGTATTGTGAAACTGTTTCAAACGTGCCTTTGCCTGCCCCTACTGCATTGTCGGCGACCGCAATTACACCTTGCTCTTTTGTTGCCAATTGGGAAAATCCTGCAACAGAGTATCAATTGTATGTACGCTCCCAAAGCGACTATTTGAGTGGCTATAATCCCAAAATTGTTACCGATAACAAAGACACTATCAGCGGATTAAACCCTAATACAACTTACTATTATGTACTCAAAAGTATTTGCAGTGGCGATATATCTGCCCTTTCCAATGAAATAATGCTCAAAACGTTGCCTGCTCCGTATGTAAATATCACTTGCGGGACAGATTTTTGCGACAATGTGGGAGGAATAACTTTTGAATTGCATGGTACACCGCCATTTACGGTAATTTATACGCTGCAAACTACTCAAACTTTGCCACTCAATTTGGTTTTACCTACTCAATTTTATGACGGAGCCCCCAACATCTTAACTTGGCAAAATGTTAATAGCAACACTTATCGAGCAACCATAAAAAGCGGATTATCAGGCAGATTGCGTCTTCGCATATCCGAAATTGAAGACGGAAACGGCTGCGTGGTAACGCCGTAAAAAAAGCCTTTTTTTTTTTATTTTTTAGAACGTTTTTGTGCAAAAATGCAAAAAAAATCTTCACTCTCCACTCTGCAAAAAAGGCTTTTAATTTTTTATTAAATAAAACGTGTATTTTTGTAAAAAGGTAAAATATTTTACAAAGATGAAAGTAAAAAAAACAGCAATTGACGATTTGTTAATCATTGAGAATCAAATATTTACAGATGAGAGAGGTGGTTTTTCGGAAACTTATAATCGCCAACAATTTTCTCAAATGGGAATTGTAACAGAATTTGTGCAGGACAACCAATCGGTTTCACACAAAGGGGTTATTCGGGGGTTGCATTTGCAGTCGCCGCCGTATGGACAAGGGAAATTGGTGCGAGTGGTCAACGGCAGTGCGTGGGATGTGGCAGTAGATGTACGCAAAAAATCTCCTACTTACGGGAAATATGTATCTGTCTTATTATCAGCAGAATATGGAAATATGTTTTGGATTCCGGAGGGGTTTGCACATGGATTTGCGGCTTTGGAAGACAATACAATTTTTGCCTACAAAGTAACCAATTATTATCACAAAGAGTCAGAAATGGCTATTCTTTGGAATGATAAAACATTGAATATCAATTGGAATATTCCAAATCCTATCCTTTCTCAAAAAGACCTTCAAAATCCTGAATTTCAAGATTTTATATCCCCTTATTAAGAAGTGAAGGGGTGAATTTTACAAATTTTTCACTATCAAAGTAGAATTTGTTCCGCCAAAACCAAAAGAATTGGACAAAAACATATCAAATTTTTTGTTCACTCTTTGCGCCGGAATGTTCAGATATTGAGAGTTTTCATCCGGATTTTCAAAATTGATATTAGGGGCAATAAAATTATTTTTCATCATCAACATAGAATAAATAATTTCACTTGCACCTGCCATCCACATTTCGTGCCCTGTCATGGATTTGGTTGAGGTTACTTCCGGTTTGCATGTTCCAAAAACTGCATGTATTGCTTTGGCTTCATTTTGGTCTCCCATTGGCGTAGAAGTGGCGTGAGCGTTGATATAACCGATGTCTTTAAGACATACATTCGCCTCATTGATAGCCATTTGCAAAGAGCGAGCCGGTCCGTCCACATTTGGCACCGAAATATGGTCTCCATTGGACGAAAATCCATATCCTAATACCTCCGCCAAAATAGGAGCACCCCTTTTGAGAGCAGATTCGTAACTTTCAATAATCACCGTCGCCGCACCGCCTCCGGGTACCAAACCGTCTCTGTCGCGGTCAAACGGACGTGAGGCTTTGGTCGGCTCATTTTCTCGCACCGAAAAAGCACTTATTCCGTCAAAACTACCAATCGAAAATGGATTGACCTCTTGGGCGCCTCCGCAAACGATGCAATCTTGTAATCCCCACTTAATCAACAAACTACCCAACCCGATAGCATGAGAGCCACTTGCACAAGCCCCCGATACTGTCAAATTGATGCCTTTGAGTTTGAATAAACAAGCCAAATTCATGGTAACAGTAGAGTTCATAGATTGAAAAATACCGCCTGCCCCGATAAGTGTAGTTGATTTTTTCTCCCGCATGGTATCCACGCTACGCATGACCGCATCTGCCGAACTATCATTGCCATAAAGTATACCAATATTGTGATTTTCAATATATTCCATATCTAAATTAGCATTTTTTAGGGCTTCTAATGTTGCCAAATAAGCGTATTGTGCTTGCTGGGGCATATAAACTCTTTGATTTCGGTGTACAATTCCCTTCAAATCGGGTTGTGGCAAAAACGCCGTCAATGCTGACCGAAATCCCATCTCCTTGCGGACAGGGTCAAAAATTATCCCCGATTTGCCATCATAAAGAGACTGCCTTACATCTTCTAAATTCTGACCCAAACAAGAATAAATCCCCATGCCTGTAATTACAACTTTTCTTTTATCCATAAACAAATAAAAAATTGATTTTTTTAATAATTTACAAAAGTACACAAATTTTTTAATGGAGAGTTGAAACTGAAAAATTGACTTTACATTTTTTTGTCAATTAAAAATGAAAAAATATTTTTTAATTGAAGAATTTGTGTATCTTTGCAATCAGTAAGTTTTAATAAAAAAAAATCAATTTTCAAATGAAAGAAAGAAAAGTTATATTTAGTAGTTTGTTTGGATTATTATTCTCATTAACAAGTATTTATGGACAGCAAAAAGAGATTAAGTTGACCGATATTTGGCAAGATTATATTTTTCGTCCAAAAGGTGTTCCCGGATTTGCAACTATGGAATCGGGTGATTTTTACACAGTTACCACAGTCGCAAGCATTGATAAACATCGCTTTGATAATGGTGAAAAAACAAGCACCCTATTGACTCAAGAGCAACTCTCTTCAACAGGCAATAAATTGAAAATCAGAGATATAAGTGATTATTCTTTTGATAAAATGGAGCAAAAAATTCTCATCGCTACACAAATGGAAGCCATTTACAGACGCTCCTCAAAAGCATTTTATTATGTGTATGATATACAAGCAAAAACGCTGACACCACTGTCGGATACAAGCAAAGGCAAGCAAAGTTTTGCCACTTTCTCGCCGGACGGTTCAAAGGTTGCATTTGTAAGAGATAACAATCTGTTTTACAAAGATTTAACTACTTCAACAGAATATCAAATCACCCATGACGGAAAACAAGGGATGGTCATCAACGGCATGGCGGACTGGGTGTATGAAGAGGAGTTGAGTATGAGCCAATGTTTTTATTGGTCGCCCGATAATTCGCAAATTGCCTACTTGCGGTTTGACGAAAGCAAAGTGAAGGAATTTACGCTTTCCTACTATGAGGATTTATATCCGCGTCTTTACACCTATAAATATCCCAAAGCGGGCGAGGACAATTCGGCGGTCAGCCTTTGTGTTTATAATCTCAAAGGGAGCGTGCGAAAAACTTTGGTTTGGACAGGCAAAGACAATTATATTCCACGCATGTATTGGCTCAATAATGGAACTGATATTTTGGTTTTACTGCTCAATCGCACCCAAAATAAGATTGAATTTTACCGCTACAATGCGCTTTCGGGCAGCAAAGAATTGGTTTATACCGACCAAAATAAATATTGGTTAGACATCACGGACGACTATTTTATTTGCACGGACAACAATTCCATGATAGTCAGTTCGGAAAGAGACGGTTTTAACCATATTTATCATGTGATTTTCGGGGGTGCGGTAACACAATTGACAACAGGAAAGTGGGAAGTTGCTGATATTGTGGCAGTTGATATGTCTAAAAAAATGATATATTACCTCTCCAATGAATCAAATGTACTCAATAGAGATTTGTATTGTATTGATTTTCAAGGTAAAAATAAAAAAATGCTTTCCTCCGGCAAAGGCTGGAATGATGTAGAATTTAGCCCTACTTGCAAATTTTACCGCAACACTTATTCGGATGCCAATACACCCCCAATTTACACCATAAATACTTCTAAAGGTGTGGTTATCAAAACATTAGAAACAAATGAAGAGTTTAAACAAATCATGAAATATTACGGTTTTGTGAACAAAGAATTTTTTGACATAAAAACCGACGCAGGTGTGCAAATGAATGCGTGGATATTAAAACCGTCTAATTTTGATGCGACAAAAAAATATCCTGTTTTGATGTTTGTGTATGGCGGACCGGGTTCTCAACAGGTAAGTAATTCATTTTCAGGAATTTATGATTTATCATGGTATCAAATGCTGACCCAAAAAGGTTACATTGTCGCTTGCTTTGACGGACGTGGCTGTGCTACAAAAGGAGACGAATTTAAAAAGTGCATCTATAAACAAATGGGTAAATTGGAGGCAATAGATCAAATTGCGGCTGCTAATTATCTGAAAACTTTGCCCTACATTGACGGCAATCGAATTGGCATTTGGGGGTGGAGTTTTGGAGGTTATTTGTCTTCATTGGCGTTGTTTACGGGCGGTAATACTTTCAAAATGGCAATGGCAGTGGCACCGGTTACTTCGTGGCGATATTATGACAATATTTACACGGAACGTTTTTTGGAAATGCCACAGCATAACGCAAGTGGCTATGATGACAACTCGCCTATCACACATGCCGACAAACTCAATGGGGCTTATTTGCTCGTGCATGGCTTGGCGGATGATAATGTTCATTTTCAAAATGCTGCCGAGTTAATTTTGGCACTCAATAAGGCAGGAAAACAATATGAGCAATGTTTTTACCCCAATAAAAATCACGGTATTTACGGAGGCAATACTCGCCTGCATTTATATACCAAATTGACGGATTTTATTTTGAAAAACTTATAAATTATGACTAAATTTAGAATAAAAAGGTACATTTTTGCAATTTTTTTGCTTTTTTGCAGCATCCATTCGGCATATTGTATCAAATTGACAGACAAATCATTTGTCAGTGTTCTTACTTGTTCGCCTGGGGGCGACCTTTATGAGTCTTTTGGGCACACCGCATTGCGTATTTGCGACACCTCAATCGGTTTGGATAAAGGGATTGATTACGTGTTTAATTTTGGCATTTTCAATTTCAATGAAAATTATTTTTATTTTCGGTTTGCACAGGGCAAATTGTCGTACATGTTAGCCATCAGTGATTATCAATCGTTTGTAAATGCCTACAATGCAGAAGGACGTGTGGTGTATGAACAACGACTGAATTTGACTTTGCCTGAAAAACAAAAACTGTGGGACTCATTGGAAATCAATTATTTACCCCAAAATCGATATTACCAATATGATTTTTTTAAAGATAATTGTGCCACAAGAATTCGAGATATTGTTGCTTATGCACTCATTGACAGGACTTTTCAAAAAAATGAAAACAAATTGCATAACCGCACTTTTCGGCAAAAATTCCATGATTATACTGCCAATTATAGTTGGTGGGTGCTGGGAATTGATATAGCATTGGGGTTGCCCGCCGATAAAAGGGCGTCCGATTGGGAATATATGTATTTGCCAATGGATTTGATGGAACAATTGGATACAACGCTCATCGTAGCCTACAATCAACCGTTAGCAATTGATAATCAACAAATTATAACTCAACTCAAACAGCAAAGTGAGCCATCGGCAGTGCCCCCTTTGTTGGTGTTTGGCATTTTGTTTGCAGGGGCTTGTATTTTGTCGCTTTTGGAATATAAAAAGAAGTTTTATGGTAAAATTTTTGACATCATTTTGTTTTTATTGGCATTTGTGGTGTCTTTGCCGGTGTTTTTTCTCACATTTTTGTCTGACCATACGGCAACAATTTGGAATTTAGACTTACTGATTTTCAATCCGTTACTCATTATTACATTAATTCGTTTGCGAAAAACACCTCAATGGATTTTATATTTGCTTCTATTTTGCCTGCTCGTTGCGACAGTTTACCATTTAATCTTTTTGCAAACGATCGGCATTGCACCTATTTTTATTTTGCTCACCATTGCCCTGCGATTAGCATTGCTGTTAGTGAGAAAAAAGAAAGGGAAAAAGTCCGAATAAACGAACTTAAAACATTCAAAAAATGCAATCATTATACTTGCGAACAAGTTAAAATATATCCGTAAAAAAAGTTGAAAGTTGAGTTTTTTAGTTCAAAATTGAGAGTGAATTTCATTTTTTAGAACAAAATTCTCCCAAAATGCAAAAAAATAACTCTCAACTTTCCACTTTCCACTTTTTTTACTCTTCCGCCAATGGCGTGTAAGTTCGTGTTGCTAACTCCTTGTCAAATTGGTACAACCCATATCCGTCACCTATCATTTTAAGTGCATCAATCATGTTTTGAGCCGTTTCTTCTTCTTCAATTTGCTCATCTATGTACCAATTGAGAAACGATTGTGTAGCATAATCATTTTCTTTGATTGCCAGCGTATAGATGTCGTTAATTTTTTGTGTAACTACGCGTTCATGTTTGAGCGTATCTTTGAAGGCATCTAAAAGCGATTTCCATTCAGTTTCTACCTTTTCAATCGGCAAAAGGGTTACCTTTCCGCCTCTGGAGAGTATATATCGGATAAACTTTCGGGCATGGTCTTGTTCTTCTTTAAATTGAATATCAAACCAGTTGGCTGCTCCCGATAAACCCTCATGAGAACAATACACAGACATTGATAAATACAAATAGGCTGACCAAAATTCAGCGTTAATCTGCTCATTAATAGCGTTTTCTATCTTTTCGTTAATCATAAAAAAATTGAATATTAAAATTTATTTATAAAATTACAAAGATACACAAATTCTTCAATTAAAAATTAAAGCCCTTTTTTTTTAGAGTGGAGAGTGGAGAGTGAAGATTTTTTTGCATTGTCTGAACTGTGATTTAGAATGATTATTTTGATTTATATGATTATTATAATCCTGCCAATCTTATAAATCTTATGAAAATCGTGGCTCAGACAAGGAGGGAATTGCGGGGCAAGCCGCAATGATAAGTGGGGAGAATAGATGATAATTGACAGTTTTTTTCCCTTTTCATCCTTGTATCCTGTACCCTGACCCTGTTCTTTTCACCTCCTTTTTTAGGCAAGGCATGCCTTTTCCCCTACAATAATTATCAAAAAGTCGTTTTGAAATTTGATTTTTTTTTGCATTGTACTCAAAACAAATCATCCATTAGCGACATTTTTTTAAATTTGTAGTGAAAATTACCACAAAATAGGGTGAAAATTACCACGTAAATTGCTGTTTATTAGAGAAAAAAATGCTATCTTTGTAAAATAATATAATTTAAGTAAATTTAACAGATAAGTAATTAAAATAAGTATTATGTTCGGATTTGGATTTGGAATTTTATCAACAATTGTGATTTTATTATTGGTAGTAGGAGGTTTCTTTTTGTGGAACCTGGCAACATTTGTAATTCTTGGTTTGTACCATAAATGGCGACAACAAATAGAAACAAAAGATATTGAAAAAGAAGGAGTTATAAAACATCATTCCTATTTAGAATTTATAAGATGGAGTTTTGCACATCTTTTCAAAAAGATTCTGATAGTGCTTGTCATTCTAACTGTACTCTTTTGCGGAGTGTATTCTCTGTCAGGTACAATTGGATTGACATGGTCTACCATTATCTTTTTGGTGGCAGTAATTCTCGTGATCAGGTTAGTATTTAAAAAATCACCAACCCCAACAGCGACACCAACATTGCCTCAAACCCCAAAAGAAGAAGAAGAGATAGAAACAAAACAATCTAATGAAACAGAGTTTTCAAATAATATGGACTAAGATGTAACTGCTTCTATTACAGAGAGTTATAAACCAATGTCGCAAACAAAGAAAATTTTAATTGGAATTTTGTGTGCGGCTCTGTTGATAGGATTTGTGGTTTTTGTAGTTTATGGATTTTCAATGGATTAAAAAATAAAAAGGAGAAATGAATAAAAGAATTATAATAAGTGTCATAGTCTTGATAGGTGTTATAGTCTTGAGTTTTGGGTTGTATTTATGGTGGGGAGGTCAATCAGAAAAACATTCAACGGAAGAGTTTGAAATTGGCTGTCCCCTAAAATTCGACACTCTTAAGATTGATACTATATATAAATTTGAGATTGCGGGTAAAGAATATAGCGTTTTTAATTCGCTGTATTTTGTTTATCCATCTGATTCTTTTGGTTCTGCAAAATCAGCAATATTGCAACGTAATGTTTTAGGTGCTTTTTTATCTACGTATTATAGGTATTATAGAGAACATGTAAGTATTCTTGATTATTACGCAACTGCCATTAATATAATGTTAGGCACAGAAAATCCCAGTCTGTGGATTGAAAAATACTTTAATATCTTAATCGAAAAATATGTAGACAACCATATTACACACATAGTAGAAACTTTGGACAACTACCGCGATGAATCTGGAATCCCGACATTCAATGGCGTGAGATTGCATATAGGGGGTGTGAAGATACTTGCTATACCTAACTATTATACTAATGAAATGATATTGTATGACCGCGGTAGTTTTTGTGAATTATTTGACCTTCACACAGGCAAGCAATATTTAATTTCAGATATATTTATTTCTAATCCAATTTATAATGTAGAAGGAGTAGTAGAAGGAGTAAATGTAGAATTATTCTATAGAGAATTAATTCCTACACTTGATATTTCTGATTTTAGATTGCATTATAATGGTGATATTTCTATCTATGATGATAATGGAACATCTTATCGTTTTGATGCAGAAACAATACTCCCATGTTTAAAAAAAGGAACAGCAGTGTATAAATTTATTGAAAATGAATTAAATAATAAAGAAAAGTTATGATGAATAAAAGTACAAATCAAGATATAAATAAGAAGAATATTGACAATGGGCAGAATAAATTACTCATTTTGTCGCTGGGAAGTATATTTTTTGTAGGAGTTGCATTGTTAGGAACTGATTGTAGTCAAACAAAAAAACAGGCTGATAGGGGAGAAAACCAACAGGTAGATAGTGTAAAAATAGACAGTAATAATTTCAATACTTATAAATTAGATACTTTTTTATTTGACTCTGTCTATACATTCACATTTCAATCAAAAAAATATGGTATTCGTAGGTCATTACATCTAACTTGTCCTTTGCCTGATGTAGACTCTGCTGTTTTAAGTACCATAGAAAAGAGTATTATAGAAGATTGTTTACGATACTGTGAGAGAAAAGAGAAAGAGGAAATTAAATCATATAATAAAAGGGATTCTAATAATCAAAAAATATATTCTACCGTACCGGAAGCCACATTTAAATCAGTAGCAGAATGGTTAAACAGAAGTACAGACAGACTGATTAACAATATGAAAGCAAATCCTTTCGCCTACTCTGAAATCATAACGCACTTCGACAGTGTGTATATGTGTTATATGCTTTTAGATACATTTTTTATTAATTGGATGGATGTTTTATCATATCTCTATAATTTCTGTTGGAATTTGAACGCTAAAATGATATATAATGACGGTAATATATTGCAATATGTAATTTATGATGACTCCTATTATGAAGGCGTACGAGAGGCTTATAATTACGATTATTCTTTATTTAATCTACATACAGGTAAAAAACACAAAAAAATGGATATATTTATCTCTAATTCATTGAAAAATGCAGTCGGTTTTGTTGACCACGGCTGGAGAGGTGAAGAAATTGATTGGATTGATAGATTAAAAGTCGGACAATTTTACCTTGACTCATGCGGAATAGGAATCGAAAATCTTAATCGTGCAGAAGATAAGTATATTTATTTTTCTTATGCTTTAGTATTGCCTTATCTTAAAAAAGGAACGGATATTTATAAATTGGCTAAACAGAAAATAGACCCAGAACTATGGACAAAACTAACGGGCAAAAAAGATGATGTTATTTTTTTAAATCCTGCTAGGTATGGTGCATGGAATGTGTGTGATTTTGCAAGAGGGGACTATGAGTGTGTTTTAAGCTATCGTATCCACGAAAAAGGAATAATAACAGAAGAACAAGAATATGGGGTATTTCTAATGGATATGTGCCCCGACCCATATGTGACTCCCCCTATTGCCCTGGGGCCTTCTTTCTTTAGGGATTATTCTTATCTTCAGTTAATAACAGCGGATGGTGGACTAGTCCCACAATTAGTAAAAGGTACTCCCATATATAAATTTGTCAAAGAGCAAGCCAAACCGGATTTTTTGTTACTAACTTGTGCAGGGGGGAAAATACTAGGAGCACAAGCACTACTAAACGATGGAATAGATGTTAATTATTGTGGCGCAGATGGCGTTACGGCTCTCATGTATGCTGCATGGAGTGGTAATTTTGCAATAGTAGAAATGCTACTCTCGGCAGGAGCAGATGCAAATAGAGTTGATAAGGAAGGTCGTACTGCTTTAATGTATGCCATTGCGGGCTCATTTTACGACTGGAACTACGACTGGTCATACAACAGGTACCATGATTCATACGACAGCCACGTTTGGTCCGGGAAATGCACGTCATACTGGTGTAATGATGTGTCTACAATTATAAAACTATTGCTCAAAAATGGTGCTAATCCAATGCACAAAGATAAGGAAGGGAGAACTGCCATAATGTATGCTATAGGACAAGTAAAAAAAGAGTGTGATTCTCGCGAAGACGGAAAGATATTGCCTTTTTAATACGAAAGCTATAGATAAATTGATATTAACTAAAAAGAATAGATAAAATGGAAGAAATTACAGAAATTGAGAACAAATTAAATTTGCTTAAATCTGATTTACAGGAAGATGACAACAAAACGAGAAAAGAGAATTGCAGATATAGAACGCTTGTTAAAAGAGTACAATATCCATTACGAAATAATTGAATGATTTTGAACTGATTGATTTCTAAACAGATAAACAAAAAAACTATGCACACCAAAACAAAAAAATTATTAGCAATTGCAATTATAGGAGCATTGAGTTCATGTACAACGGTCAAACATCAAAAAATGAAAGTTGATTTTGTAGGTTTTAGTGATGATGTTTCGACAAGTTATTATTACACAAATAATTGTAGTATTAAGAAATTACGCAAACAAAGTCCGCCATTTGATTTGATAAATACCGATGGCAGTCCCAATCAAACAGGAAAAAAGCAGATGCAAAAGGCTGTTTTTGAGTTGAGACAAGGTCGCCAAACGGCAGCCTATTACGCATTAGATAATGCACTTGACCGAGTGGGATATGTCCAAAAAAAGTTTATGGAACATGACCCTCAAAGCAAATATTATGTCATCATGCTCACGGACGGTTTGGATACAAAAGTAGAGAATAGAGAGGCATATAATAAAAGATTGCAACAAAAAATGAGTACAATTATGAAAAAATATGTCTTTTTTAACCTTTTTAAAAGCCAAAATCCTAATACAACCAATTCTTTTCAGTCTTATATTTTACTTTATCAAGGCAAAGACAGTGAAATTAGCAACTACACAGAAGAAGAGTTAAAATCAATGCTAAACCCTTTTACGGGGGCGCAAAATGCACCTGTGCCGGAGCCGATTATTGGAGAAGATTTGAACAAAATGGTAGATATTTTGGAAACGGAATTGGTGGCACGTTCATTTTCTTTTCGTGTTCCGACTGCATTTGTTGGTCAAAGGGTTAGGATGGTTCTCAATGAGCAAAAAAGTGCCGATCCTATTTATTTTGAAGGCTTGCTCAGCAATGAAGGAGGTTATTATTCTTTTTCTAACATCAACACAAGCAAAGGATTAAGCATTAAATTGCCTGCTATGTCATATTTGTCCGGTTATAAGACAGAGGATGGGCTTATTCATTTTTTTGCAGAAGACATAAAATTAAACGGAAAACCTTACAAAATTAACAAATTCATTGTAAATCAATGGCATGAGGAGTTTGGTAAAATGCGGCTCAATTCAGAATATTCTGCCGAAACCAGTAGCAAACGGAATGGATATTTGATAGTAATACTTGATGCCTCTCTCTCATTTAGAGAAAAATATCAAGATGCACAAAAAGCCATAATGCGAATAGTAGATATAGTGTCTAATTTGTGATTTTTTTGTCCAATTTTAGAATGTTTTTCTCCCAAAATGCAAAAAAATGTGGTAATTTTCACCACAAATTTAAGACTCATCGCTAATTGATTGATTATCATTGAGTTGTTTTGAGTACAACGCAAAAAAGTCAAACTTCAAAACGACTGAAATTTTGTAGAGTATAGACATGCGTATGTCGCTCTTTTTGTTGAGCATAGCATTCAAATCCGAGCGGTCGTAGTCAATTTGTTTTGCTAACCATGCCACAGAACGCTCCCTTTCCAATAGTATCTTTTTGATACAGATTCCAATTTGTATTTCTTTCTCCATATATCTGTTATTAAATAAAAAAAACGGACTTACATCCGCTCTTGAGGTCTTAGGATACCATAACATAAAATATAAGCCCGCAATATTGCGAGCGTTGCACAAATTCTTATGTTACTTTGAAATTTCCTAAGTTTCAAGAGTCAGAATGTGTTAAACGCTTTTTCAACGTCCATGTAATAAATATTTATTACACTTTTGCAAAGATACACAAAAATTTCAAATAAAAATTAAAAAAACTTTTTTTTAGAGTGGAGAGTGTAGGGATTGTAGATTTACGATTTTAGATTTTAGATTTTTCTATTTTTTTTTTGCATTTTGGGATAAATTTGTTCTAAAAATGGATAAAAAGACAATTCTCTATTCTCCATTTTCAATTCTCAATTCAAAAATTTGTGTATTTTTGTAATTTAGCATTGAAAATAGAATAAATTATGGAAACACCGATTAGAAAATACCCCATAGGGCAGCAAGATTTTGAATATTTGAGGAAGAACGATTTTTTGTATGTTGATAAAACGGGTTTTATATATCCGTTAGTTACGGCACACAAACAGGTTTTTCTTTCACGTCCGCGTAGATTTGGAAAAAGTCTGTTTCTTTCTACTTTGAAGTACTATTTTAAAGGTAGAAAAGATTTGTTTAATGGATTGAAAATTAGCGAATTAGAGAAAGATTGGACAGAATATCCTGTTTTTCATATTGAGTTTAATTTGGAGGGATATGCGAATTTGGAGGCTTTGTATCAAGTCTTGGAAAAGAATTTGTTAAAGTTAGAGAAAATTTGGGGTAAAGAAACCGCTGAGAAAACGTTTGCCGTGCGATTTGCAGGCTTAATAGAGCGTGCCGCCGAAAAATCAGGCAAAAAAGTAGTTGTTTTGATAGACGAGTATGATAAACCATTGTTTGCTACAATGCATAATAAAATTTTAAATGAAGAAATACGAGAAACATTAAAAGGTTTTTACGGT